>JBEGNB010000145.1:0-6690 GCA_041182785.1 Bacteroidota bacterium | reverse complement strand
TCAGACGGGCGTTTGGGAAATCAGGGTTACAACAGACCCTGATAACGAACTTTGCGAAACACTGGAGACCAATAATCAGTTGCTGCGAACATTCCTTGTCAGGGATGAACCCGATCTTGTTTCGTTGTCACAGTGGATTGACCCTGAGGAACTCAATCCGGATCCCGGACAGTTAATAGATGTGAATGTATCGTACAGAAATCGTGGTCAGACACTTGTTACATCACAGCCATTCCTCGTCAAGTTAAAACTTGATGATATGATTGTGGGTACTATAGCACAGGCTCCCGGTGTTTATGCCTACGACGAGTTGCGTACCATTACGTTTCAGGATATTCAGATGCCCGACTCTTACACGAATGGAAATCTGGCAGAAGCACACATCCTTCGAGTAATCGTTGACTCCGAGAACTGGGTGTATGAATACGACGAACTGAATAACGAGGCCACGCGGGCCGTCATCATCGGCGGTGCCCCCGATGCACAGATATTCTCACTGGCATACACTGGCAGTACTATTTCCGCGCTGATCAAGAATACAGGAACAAGCCCGATACTGAGCGGAACGCTCCGGTTCTATTACCGGGACGTTTACGGGGCCGAGTACGAGATAACCGGTAGTCAGGGTATCTCAACAGGTGCTATCCCGGTTAATGGTCAGGCTACCCGTACTTTTGCCTGGAATATTCCCGATGCTGCAGAAGTGCTTATCGGACGCATATCTGCGGTTTCACCCGCTGAGTATAATGATCTGAACAATGAAAAAACCCGGATAATAGATCAGGTATGTCCGGATTTGTCGGGATCATCTCCCGCTGTTCAGGTTACTGACAGTGAGTGCGGAGCCGGTTGTGTGCCCTCGGGTGGTGTAATAGCAGCGCCCGCCACGCAGTGTCCCGACGGTTCTATTATTCAGTACACCGTAAGTATAAATGGCGGCTTCTCTTTCAGCGAGTGGTCCACTACACTACCGGAGTATAATCAGGAGGGTCCGGTACAGATGATCAAGACCCGCTGCCTGTGTGAGGCAGACAGTACGGTGGCAGGTGCAGAGTCTGCTTCTGTTTCAACCAGTCCCGGAGATTGTATGGTTGCCGAACCTGATATTCAGATTACTGAAAACTCCGGTCTGCTACCTGATGACGGGGTAACCTGTGCGGGTGATGAGGTTATTCTCTCGGTTGCCGGAGGGAGTACAGGTAATATTCAGTGGTCAACTGGAGATACCAGTCTTGCAATATCCGTTTACCCGGCGAATTCCTCTTCATATACCGCAGTAGTTACTGATATGAATGGCTGTACCAGCTCAAAAACAGTAACCCTTGTTGTTGACCTCGTACCGGTATATATCAACGGGCCAATTTCTGTATGTAGTGGTACAAGTGCAACACTCACGGCGTCAGGTGGGGATGCCTATGTCTGGAGTACTGGTGAACTGGGCAACGAGATTGTGGTGACTCCAACTATGGCAACTATATATACCGTCACCGTTACATCGAACGGCTGTTCTGGTACCGCCACTGCATTACTGATGGTAGGAGGCGATCTTTTGCCTGAGGCGTATTGCCGCAGTAATATTTTCGTACAACTCGACTCCACCGGATTCGCCTCCATTACTCCCGAGAGTATTGATTTCGGTTCGTACGACTACCTGATGTCCTGCGCGTACGATCCTTCCCTGTGGGATACGATCACCCCGGGTAACTCCCTGATTGAAATAAATGCACCGGATATCATACTTCGATCTTCTGACGACTACGGTCAGTCGTTTGATATGACGACCAATGCCTGTATCGCTGTCACGGAACCCGCTACCATTATTCTGGACTGGAATTATTTCACGGCAGACGTCGCTCCGAGCTACGATCCCTTTGGTTATGAACTGGACGGTGTGTTCACTCAACTTACAGCAAATATGGGGGCTCTGACACAATCAGGCCGCAGTGAGATATCAGTAGATGCCGGACAGTTGTTCTGTCTGGCACAAAAGACGCAGGATTCTTACGAAGGTCCGGCAACAACTGTATGTACCCTTAAAAGAGGTATATCGCTGTCGGTCTCCCAGTCTGATTTCTCCTGTGCAAATGTGGGCAGTAATACAGTTGCACTGACGGTTACCGATGAAAACGGCAATCAGGGCATCTGCTCTTCCACGGTGATTGTTTCTGATCCGCAGCCTCCCGTGTTCGTCAACTGTCCGCCCGATATCACCGTGTCAACGGATACAGGTTCCTGCGGCGCTCTTGTAACGTGGACAGAACCTGATGTTCTCGATAATTGCGGTTATGTGCTGACTCAGACCTCCGGGTTGCCGAATGGCGAAATATTCCATCCCGAGGTTACGTCTGTGTCATATGAACTTGTTGAATACGGTATTTTAATTGGAACCTGCAACTTCAATGTGACCGTTATTGATATGGAAGCTCCCGTCACACTCTGCAGGGATATTCAGGTCACCCTGACAGACGGTGTGGCGCAGGTCTATGCCTCCGATATTGATAATGGTACCTATGATAACTGTTTCCGAAATGATTTTCTGGTTTTTGCCCTTGATAGTATCCAGCCAGTACAATTCGGTTGTGATGATATCGGTGTACATACATTTACGTTATATTCAATTGACCCTGCAGGCAATATCGGATACTGTTATGCCGATGTCACTGTCGTCGGGGAAATACCGGAACCTGTTATTGTTACCAACTCTGCGGATCCATGCGACGGCCTGATCAGTCTGTATGTCGAAGGTGAGGGCTCCTATCTGTGGAGTACAGGTTCGACGGATGCCGAAATTCAGGTTATACCCGATGGTACAACCACAATCACTGTGACGGTTACCTCGTCAGGCGGATGTACTGCTACTTCGGAAACAGAGATTTATCCGGAAGATTTACCGGTAGCTCTTGTCACTGGTAACGACGAAATATGCCGGACCAGCAGTACTGTGCTCACCGCTTCCGGAGGCGATTACTACCTCTGGAGTAACGGTGCCACCACTTCATCTGTTACGGTGGCACCAGTTTCAACCAGAACCTATACTGTTACAGTGAGCAATAGCGCCGGGTGCTCTGCAACTGCTGTCAAGACGCTCGTTGTCAATCCGTTACCCGTTCCGGATATCACCGGAAATTCGGTACTGTGCTCAGGCGATACAACTGTCCTGACGGCAACCGGCGGAGTCAGCTATATTTGGAACATTCAGTCGGCAAACGCGTCCATTGAAGTCGCGCCAGTTGTCACTACAACCTACTCCGTTACGGTGACTGACCATAAAGGATGTTCGGCGAGAAAGACAAGGCAGGTACTGGTCAATCCTTTGCCCTCATCCCAAATTGCCGGTCTGGCCTCTGTTTGTATCGGCGACAGCACACTGCTTACAGCCACCGGAGGTGTATCCTACGCCTGGAGTAACGGTTCAAATGATGAAATTGTATCTGTTTCGCCTGATTTGCAGACTACCTATACCGTTACGGTGACGTCGCAGGCGGGTTGCTCTTCGTCTGCAGAACATATTCTTTCTGTAAACGATCTGCCCGCTGCATCCATTGACGGTCCGGTTTCTGTTTGTGCCGGCGGAACGATTTCGCTGACGGCTGCCGGCGGTGATTCGTACCTGTGGAATGATGGATCTGTCAATCAGGTATTGAATGTCGGTACTGGCGGTGAATATTCCGTAACAGTAACTGCTGTGTCGGGATGTACTGCTTCTGCAACGCTTGCAGTGGCTTATGTTCAGGCACCTGTCATCACGAGTGTCACACCTGATTATGGTTTGTCTGGTACACAGACTGTCATTGAAGGTTACCATTTCACTCCGGGCAGTGGTGTGTGGTTCAACGGTGTTCCTTCGTCTGATGTAGTTTATGAGAGCGATAGTATTTTATACGCGGCGATGCCCGAAAGTGGTTCCATCAGCTATGTCAATGTTTCCAATGAGTGTGGTTCAGGTATTTTTGAGTTCTCCACTGTACCCACTATCATTTCATTCAGTCCGTCTTCCGGTCCGGCAGGAACTGTTGTGACAGTTACGGGTACTGGTTTGGGCACCCTTTCCAGTTTGAACTTTGGAGGTGTACCGGCAATTATTCTCTCTTCTACACCGGTATCTGCTACTTGCTATGTAATGCCGGGTTCATTCACGGGACCGATAGAGGCCTTCACCGCCCATGGTATTGCACTGTCTTCCACTGAATTCACGGTGACGCCAACCCCGTGTCCTTATATCCAGGATGGCGAAAAGATTACCGGATCAGGCGCTGTTGGCAATGCTCAGCTTGGTGTGTCGGTAGCAGTCAGTGCAGATGGCAACACGGCGATTGCAGGCGGACCACTCGATTCCGGAGGGAAGGGTGCGGCCTGGATTTACACCCGTGAAAACGGAGTCTGGACGCAGCGTGTCAGGTTGTCACCCGACGATGCCATCGGCAGATCGAGATTCGGAATTTCGGTGGCACTGAGTGCCGATGGAAATATCGCCGTAGTTGGTGGCGTTGGTGACAACCAGAATGCAGGTGCTGTATGGGTGTACTCATCGGCCAGCGGAATCTGGCAGGAGGGTCTGATTGCTCCGGCGGTTAAACTGACTGGTACCGGTGGAATCGGCAATGCTGTTCAGCTGGGCGCTACAGTGGCTGTCAGCGCTGCAGGAACGAAAATTGTGGCAGGTGCCCCCGGTGATAATACTGGTTCAGGCGCTGTGTGGTCCTTCATCCGATCCAATGGAATCTGGCTGCAACAGGGAGACAAGTTGCTGCCAACCGGTGCGATTGGAAAACCCCGACTGGGCTCTTCGGTAGCCATCAGTGCAGATGGTACTACTATGATTGCTGGCGGCCCGCAGGATAACTACAGAAAAGGGGCGGTCTGGATTTTCACAGCCACAGGTAACGGCTGGTCATCCCCGTCCCGCCACGTCGGTACCTCCGGTTCCGGAAGCGGTCTGCAAGGTTCGTCAGTTAGTATCAGTGCAGACGGAAATATTGCGATCGTGGGCGGAAGTGGCGACAATATACTCAAAGGTGCCTTGTGGGTTTTTACCCGCCAGTCCGGTACGTGGTATCAGCAAGGCGGTAAAATTACAGGTACTAATTTGTCAGGTGCATCCCGTCTGGGTGGTTCTGTCAGCCTGAGCGCAGATGGAAGCGTTGCCATCGCCGGTGGATATGGTGACAATGGCAATCGAGGTGCTTTCTGGGCATTCAGGAGGACAGCAAATACATGGATTCAACAGGATGGCAAAGTTTCAGGTACGGGTGCGACAGGAAATGCACAACGACAGGGCTCATCCGTTGCCCTCAGTGCCACTGGCGGAACTGCCCTGATCGGTGGTCCGGGTGATGCCTCCAACCGGGGCGCTTTCTGGAGCTTTATTCCGGGTGATGCCAGCTCGCAGGGCGATAAGCGAAGCGACAATCCGGCAGCAGTTGGCCTGACGGAGATGGTGCTCTCCCAGAATATACCCAATCCGCTGAGCAGTCTGACCTCCATAGGATTCACAATTCCCGGGGCTTGTACGGGTGAGTGGACAATTACCGATGCAACAGGAAGAATTGTTTTGTCACTGAAACGGGAATACCCGGCCGGGTCTGGTGTAGAAACTTTCGATATGAGCAGCTATAGCGGCGTGTACTGGTACACGCTCAAAACACCCTTCGGCACGCGCACGCGCAGAATGCTCGTGATGCAGTGATTTTTTAATCCTCAATAATCAAAATATTCTGGCGGGCAGGTTTCACACAAGTACCGTAAGTACCCGCCAGAACATTTTACCGGAAAAATAAGGTCCGGCCATGAAAAAACGCTCTGAAAATTCACCCTCGCGGGCAACCCGAAATAAATACATGCGCAGTAAAATGTACCCAATCTCTACACCCAGCCACCATCAGTCCGGACGCTCGTTCTCGCAGCTGTCACCGGCAGAAAGATCACCTAATGTAGTACAGCAGTCCGGCTACTTCAGGCGCACTCTGCTGAGCATACTGTTCTCCGCAACTGTTTCTGCGGTACTTGCCTGGAACAACCTCCCTGAGAACAGACCAGTGGAGGTCGGGCCCTTTCTCTTCATGGAAAACAGGGGTCAGGTAAGGGATCAGTTTGGAAACAGGAGATCCGATGTGTTATATACCTTAAAAGCACAGGGAGTTACAGTGGCAGTTACCCGCCATGGTCTCAGCTATCAGTTTTCACATAATCCTGCCTGTGGCGCTGCGATTCCGGAACTTTCGGGTACCGAAAACGGATCCGATATTCGTACTGATTATTATAGAATGGATGTTTTGCTGGCTGGTGCCAGCGAAAACGCACGGGTGGTACCCGACCGGGTATCTGGCTATGTTGAGAATTATTTCAATATACCGGACAGTCCGGAAGGTATTATCGGCGTAAGAGGGTATGAACGAGTTACGCTCAAAGATGTGTGGCCGGGAATTGACTGGGTAGTCTATACCGAAAAGGAGCATGTAAAATATGATTTTATTGTTCATGCGGGTGCTGATCCTTCCCGAATAAAGATGCATTACAAAGGCGCCTTGGCTTTGTCACTGCAGACTGACGGCACGCTGCTTGCCGTAACGCCGATGGGAGAGATCCGGGAGGCTGCACCTGTTTGTTTTTCAGGAGATGAGGAAGTTGAGACCCGTTTTGTACTTGAGGGAGAACAACTTTCCTTTCAGGTAGGTGAATACGACAAAACCC
>JBEGNB010000144.1:0-3502 GCA_041182785.1 Bacteroidota bacterium | reverse complement strand
ATTTTTCAGGCTTTTGCCTGTTTTTTTCATCTTTTTTCCGGTACGGACAGTGCCGGCAGCCGTTCTTGCAACAGTAGCCTCGTTTCAGGTGGTAGTGTTCGGTGAATACCAGATAGCCCCGATCCATATAGTAATCCAGGTTTTCCACCAGTGGGGGCTCCGGATCGGTCGGTTTTTTCTCTGTCATGCAGCGCGACGGGTAGATTTCCAGTTAGTTAATCGCCATTCACCCTTTTTTTTTCGATAAACGGCAGTGTAGATCATGAACACATCAAAAGGTGTGTTGTTTAAAAGACCTGCTACCTGAATTTCGCCGTTCACCAGGGCTGTCTTTCCGTACAGTCTGACGTCCGCGCGTTTTCTGTCCATACGCTGATAAATAATCTTGCCTGTCGAGATGGCGCTGATATGTTCATCCCTGTTTTCTTTCAGAGCATTGGAGTGAATATATACCAGTTCTTCCGACAAGTAATCGCGCAGTTGAGCAGTGTCGCGCTCTGTCATCAAACGGAAGCGGGTCAGCTCGCTGTTCAGCACCTGCTCTTTGCGAAGGTTCTGTGCTGCGGCCTGTATGGTGGCCACCATTAATGCCCAAATAAGGAATAGTCCAACTTTTTTTGACATCAGAAAAAATAAGATTTGTTTTTTTGCGCAAATAACGCTCAGGGCACGCTTTTTGTTCTGCTGTTTCGTTATTACGTCGGTACTTGTCATTTCTCAATCATGAATTTCAGATTCATCATCCCCCTCCTGATTATTGTTTTCGCAGTGTCTCTGCGACCTGTTGCTGCTCAGCCGGGTTACAGTGTGCTGAGGGATACATTCTGTTTCGACCAGCCGGTAGTGGTGGCCGGACAGGTTTTTAATGCCTCCCGTCCAACAGGTACAGTTATTCTGCCCGGGGCAGCATACACTGGTGGCGACAGTACGGTACTGGTTGACCTGTTCTACACCAAACCCGTTGAAATTGACTATACCATCACGCTGTGTGAAGGCGATACGGTTTATTTTAATGGGCACGCCTATCATGCTTTCATGAAATCCGGAACAGAAATTTTTCCCGGTATGCCCTGTGATTCTGTCTTCAGGGTGAAGGTAAATGCGTTACCCGCACCTTTCAGTTATGTCCGGGACACGCTCTGCCCCAACGATTTTTTGATGATTAACGGCACCGTTTATGACAAAAACCGTCGGGCTGGTTATGAAATCATCAGAAATGGCTCCTGGCTCGGCTGCGACTCCATTGTTGCCATTGACCTCGAATTCAGGAACACCTGGATTTATGCCGGGGAAGATATGGAGATAATCAAAGGCGATTTTGCCTGTATATCGCCTTTGTACGGTTTTGAACCTGTCAAAGTGGAATGGATGCCTTTCGCACCCTGTGCCGACAGCAGTTGTATTGACTCCTGTTTCCGGGTAACTGATCCGATTGTCTTTACGCTCATCGCCACCGATCCCGATGGCTGTGTACTCATAGACGATATTCGCGTACTCATTTCCAAAAGAAACCGGGTGTATGCTCCCAATGTTTTCAGCCCGAATGCTTACTGGCCCGACAATTATTTCTGGCTGAGCACCGACGGGGCGGTGGTAAACATCAAGCGTTTTATTGTGGCCGACCGTTGGGGCGAAATTCTGTACGAAGCTACCAACGTGCAGCCCAACAACCCGGAAAGCGGCTGGGACGGATACTTCAGGGGCAAAGCAATGATGCCCGACACCTACCTGTTCTTCGCCGAACTGGAAAGGTATGATGGCACGGTTTTTCAGAATCAGGGTGGTTTCTCACTGGTCAGATAGCAACTCTTATTGCTTCAGCCTGTCAGCGAACTTCTCCCTGAATTTTTTCAGCTTCGGAGTAATGATGAACGAGCAGTATCCCTGATTGGGGTTCTCCCGATAATAGTTCTGGTGGTAGTCTTCGGCCTTGTAGAATTTCTCCGCGGCCGAAATTTCCGTTACAATCGGATTGTCCCAGGCTTCGGCAGCCTCCGTTTTTATGGCTTCCGCTGTCTCGCGCTGCTGCTCTGTGTGGTAGTAAATGACTGAACGATACTGCGTACCCACATCATTTCCCTGTCTGTTCAGTGTGGTCGGATCGTGTACGGTGAAAAAGACTCTCAATACGTCGGCAAAACTCAACTGGGCAGGATCAAAAGTAACCTGCACTACTTCAGCATGGCCGGTCATGCCTGAGCACACTTCCCTGTATGTCGGGTCAGATATTCTTCCGCCGGAGTAACCACTCTCCACTTTCAGAACGCCCCTTAACTCCTGATAAACGGCCTCAACGCACCAGAAACATCCGCCTCCAAGCGTGGCTATTTCTGTCTGGCCCGAGGGGCTGATTTCTGTATTGACTGCAGTTGCCATTTTTTGTGATGTGTTTTGAGCTGAGTTGCATGATATGCCCAACAGCATAATCAGTGGAATAGAAAGCAGGTTTTTCATCTGTCTGTTCTTTTATGAGTCATAAACAGCAGAAAGTGCGCCTTGTTCGGTATGCACTCAATGTTCTCCGTATCTTTTTTCTCCGGCAGTCACGGCAAACGGCAGTGTGTTTTGCGCGGGCGGAAGCGGACAGGTGGCAAATACCGTAAAGGCACAGGGCGGATTGACAGCTTTGTTGAAGTCCAGCACGGTGTACCCGTCGCTTCCCGGTTTCCCGGCATACAGGAATCGCCCGGTACCGTACGTCTCTGTTCCACTGGTTTCGTCAGAAAAAAGAATGAACAGCTTTCCGTCATCCTCCACGGCATCGAGCCGGTATTCTTTACCTTTCAATTTGAATACGAGCGTACCCGGGCTGTCCATCATATTTACCTGGCCGAGCACATTGGTAACGGGTATTTTCTTTCCGGCGGTGGTTTCCAGCCTGGCCCGTACAATCCAGCCCGTGTCGGGCGGATAGGTTTCGACACCGCGGAAAGTCGCCAGTGCCGGATGCTCCAGGTCGCGCAGGCGCACGGCGTACCGGTCGCCCCGCTTTATGACAAACCAGCGGAGCGATCCGTGTTCCATAACAATTTGCTGGTCGGCCGGGAATACACGCGTTTTTTCTCTGACAACCACTTCTCCGATACGTATTTCCTGTCCGGGCGACGGTAACAAACTGACGCTCCCATTCTCCTGGGAGAAAGTTCCCAGTTTCTCCGGGCATTTTCCGACCGGGAAAACGATGTTGTTTTCACCGGAGGCCCCGAAGGTGTTGTCTCCCTCCCGAAGCCAGAATATTCCCGCGAGGTTCAGCCAGCCTGTGGCCGACCGGAGGCTTTCCATGCGCTCCTGATGCCATTTGCCAAATTCGGCCCCGTAATCTCCGGTGGCTGTTTGCCCGGTGGCAGTAATGACGAATGTCAGTGTCAATATGGTAGCAAGTATAGCTCTCATGGTCTATTTTTGTCAGAAAAATCAGGATGAAGCACAAATTTACACAAACCCTTGCTTTTCTGCTCCTTCTGGCAGCAACTGTGTCTGCCCAGCCTTGTCAGTATCTGGC
>JBEGNB010000143.1:0-7842 GCA_041182785.1 Bacteroidota bacterium | reverse complement strand
GTATGATGACAAACAGGATATTTACTACGTTGAGAAGCCCTCTGATGGACTTAAGGGCACCTATATTCACCTCGACGAGATATCTGTGACTGGAACAGCCAACGTCATCATGGCGGCTGTACTGGCAAAGGGTAAAACAACCATATACAACGCAGCCTGCGAGCCGTACGTCCAGCAACTCTGCCGAATGCTCACGCGCATGGGTGCACGTATAGAAGGTATTGGTTCAAATCTGCTTCACATCGAGGGCGTGGAACAGCTCGGAGGAACCGAGCACCGCTGTCTGCCCGATATGATTGAAATTGGCTCATTCATAGGTCTGGCAGCCATGACAGGTGGCGATATCACCATCAAAAATGCCGGGGTTGACCACCTGGGTATCATTCCCCATACATTCGAGCGACTCGGGATAACCATTGAGCGCAAGGGCGACGACCTGCATATTCCATCGCATGACCGGTACGAGATCAGTACATTCATTGACGGTTCCATCCTGACCATATACGATGCCCCCTGGCCCGGATTCACGCCCGACCTGATGTCTATTGTACTCGTTACTGCCACCCAGGCGAGAGGCTCCGTACTCATACACCAGAAAATGTTTGAGAGCCGGTTATTTTTCGTGGACAATCTGATTGACATGGGGGCCCAGATCATTCTGTGCGATCCGCACCGTGCCACCGTTATCGGTCTCGACCGGCGCTACCCGCTCCGGGGTATAGAAATGAGTTCGCCAGACATCCGTGCCGGCCAGGCACTGCTCATTGCCGCTCTGTCGGCAAAAGGCAGGAGTGTCATACACAACGTGCATCAGATAGACCGCGGCTATCAGTACATTGACCGCCGTCTGAATGCGATCGGAGCAAAAATAACCCGTATATGAGCAGGCGAAGCGACAGTTGGTAGATAAACACCAGTCGTTGGTTGAAATATATTTGGAATTGGCCGACAAAAACGGCGGATGTCAGAACAAAGTTTGCTGCCATGCGTTTTGGTTTTTTCTCTTTCCAGATACATCATGCGCTACTTACTGACGGCCCAACTGCTACTTACTGCCTTTTTTGCCTTTTCACAAAAAAATGCCACCATTAGTGGCGTAATCCGGGATGCCCAAAACGGTGAAACCCTGATAGGTGCCTCTGTGGTTGCCGTCGGCCTGTCGAAAGGGAATGTGAGCAATGAATATGGCTTCTATTCCCTTTCTGTACCGGCTGGCAAAGACTCTGTCACGCTTTCATTCAGCTATGTCGGTTACGAGTCTCAAATAAAAACCATCTACCCTGTCGGGGAGATCAAACTGGATATTTCACTGAATCAGGCCGGTGCTCTGATGCAGGAAGTAGTCATCAAGGCAAACGTACTGGCCGACAAGGTGAAAAGTACCGAAATGTCGGTCACAACCATCAGTACCCGCGAACTGAAGGCTGTACCAGCCCTGTTCGGAGAAACCGACATCATCAAGGTTCTGCAACTCAAACCGGGCTTTACCCCGGGTTCGGAGGGTACCACGGGTATTTTCGTCAGAGGAGGAAATACCGATCAGAACCTGATTGTCCTGGATGAAGCTGTCGTTTACAACCCGAATCACCTGTTTGGCTTCTTCAGCACCTTCAACTCGGACGCAGTGAAAGACCTGAAGGTGTACAAGGGCGGTTTCCCGTCTCAGTACGGAGGCAGGCTCTCCTCTGTCATAGATGTCAGGATGAAAGAAGGGAACAACAAAAAATACACTGCTTCAGGCGGTGTGGGCCTCATATCCAGCCGACTTACCGTGGAAGGTCCCATACAGAAAGATAAATCTTCCTTTGTGGTGAGTGGCCGCCGTACCTATATTGATATTTTTACCGACCAGGTAAACAAGGCTAACGCCAACGACCCCGATTTTGCCAAAATACCTGACTACTACTTCTACGACCTGAACACCAAGGTCAACTTTCAGCTTACAGAGAAAGACAGAATTTACCTGAGTGGCTATTTCGGCCGCGATGTATTCAATTTCCGGGATCAGAACTTCAATTTTCGGTTCGACTGGGGTAATGCCACAGGCACAGCGCGCTGGAACCACGTGTTCGGGCCAAAGCTGTTTTCAAACGCCACATTCACCTACTCCGATTACCAGTACAACATCCAGAACATACTGCAAGGATTTTCCTTCAATCTGGGAAGTAATATCAGGGACGCCAATACAAAGGTGGATTTTTATTACCAGCCCGACAACCGCCACACCATACGATTCGGCGGTAATATCACATACCACGATTTCGTTACCGCACGCCTGAAGGCTGGCAGTGACGACGGAAATGTGCAGTTCAATGCCGGCAGGGAGTATTTTGGCTGGGAATACGGTGCTTACGCCTCCGACGAGTGGACAGCCACACCGAAACTGAAAGTGAACTACGGACTTCGTTTCTCTGCCTGGCAGAACAAGCCGGCCTTCTATCCGAATCTGGAGCCACGGGTAGCAGCCAACTATTCATTTACCAACCGCTTCTCCGGCAAGCTCTCGTATGCGCGCATGAATCAGTATGTGCACCTGCTCGCGAGCAGCGGCCTGTCACTGCCCACCGATATATGGTATCCAAGTACTGAAAACGTAAAGCCGGAAGTGAGCGATCAGATAGCGGGCGGTATTTCCTGGCTGATAGGCGATCAGGTACTCATAACCTGGGAGGCCTGGTACAAATGGCTGCAAAATCAGGTGGACTTCATTGACGGTGCCGAATTGTTCGGGAATAATAATCTCGAAGAAGAACTCACCTTCGGCAAGGGATTTGCTTACAGTCCGCTCGAACTGGAAATTGAAAAAAAAGAAGGCCGCCTGACCGGCTGGATAGGTTATACCCTCTCCTGGGCCAAACGCGGCAGGTTCCCGGTCATTAACAACGGAGAATATTTCAGTCCGAGGTTCGATACGCGCCACAACCTGACGGTGGTGGGCACCTACGAATTCAACAAACACTGGCAGGCAACGGCCACCTGGGTTTACTCCTCTGGCTATGTCTCCTGGCTGCCACAGGGCAGGATATCGGTGCAGGACATACCCGGCGCCCCCATACAAACCATCGTGCCAGTGTATGGCAACAGAAACTCTTTCAGGTATCCGCCCTACATGCGTGCCGATCTGGGACTGATATACAAGTGGCAGACCAGAAAAAGCGAGCACGACCTGACGCTGAGCGTTTACAACGTCCTGGACCGCAGAAATCCGTACTTCATCTATCTGGACGCCGAATTCCAGAGCACACCTGTCGGCGATGTACCTGTAGGCATCAAGGCAAAACAGGTTTCGCTGTTCCCCATTCTTCCCAGTATTACCTGGAATTTCAAATTCTGATCCAAAACACCTGTTTACATGAAACTTCAGATCCTGTCGCTGATAGCAGGCATTGCCGCACTTACATCCTGCAACCTCACCAAAGACGTAGAAATTGACCTTCCCGCCTACGAAGGTCAGCCAGTCGTGGAATGTTATCTGGAACCGGGAAAACCATTCAGACTCCTGCTTTCCAAAGGCTACTCATACTTCGATCCGTTCGGACTGGACTCCACCTTTTTGCAGAAAACACTGCTGAACGGAGCTACCGTGACCATCTCCTACGACGGAAGAACCGACACCCTGTATAACGTACCCACCTTTGAACTGAGTCCGGTAAAAATCTTCAATTACACAGGCTGGAATATCGTACCAGCCACGCCCGGGAAGGAATACACCCTGCAGATTACCCTGCCCGATGGCGGCGGAACCATCACCGGAAGTACCACCATGCTCCCACCCGTCCCTATTGACAGTGTGGTGTGTGATTTCAACCCCGACCCGCGGTTTGATACACTTGCACGCGTACTCACCTTTATTACAGACGATATGAGTACAGAGAATTTTTACCGCAGAATGTTGCACTACTCCTCGCTGGACAGTCTGCCGCAGCAGGATTTCCTGGTGACTGATCGTTTTTCGGAAAAACCGATGATTGCATTCGGCACAGGTTACGAACTGAAACAGGGGGATACCGTTTACAATACCATCTACCACATCAACAGAGCCCACTACGACTACACGGAAAGCGTCCAGCTTGCATTCCTAGCCAACCTGAATCCATTCGCACAACCCTCCCGGATCAAGAGTAACGTAACCGGCTCAGCTGACCCGATTGGCATATTCACCTGTCTGGTATATGACAGGGACACGACTATTATCCGGAAGTAACCTTTCTGTACCGGATAATATGATTTTGATAACAGCCGGGCGTACAATAAAAGCCGGTTTGTTTAGTTAAATTGTATCAGCAGACGCGAAAGTTTTTTCGTGAAACTTGGCTGATCATTCCTTATGTACAAACAAGTCTTCATTCTCCTTCTGCTTTGCCTCGGCACCCGGGTTTCTGCCCAGTGTGTCACGGGCGATTGTCAGAATGGCATTGGCACTTATCTTTTCCCCTCCGGCGCCAAATATACAGGCCACTTCAAGAACGGCGAGATCAACGGTATTGGCGTCTGTTACTACACCAACAACTCAAAATATCAGGGAGAATGGGCTAACCGCTACCCTGATGGTAAAGGTACCAAGACCTATTCCGACGGCACTGTACGAACAGGTCTCTGGAAAAAAGGCAAGCCCGTGGATGAAAATGGCAATCTGCTGGAGGAATACGTGGCCCGGAAGAAGGAAGAACGCTCGGATGACGGCACCAATATTCAGTCCGGTTGCCTGTCGGGCGACTGCCAGAACGGCGCCGGTATCTTTGCCTATCCCGACGGCAGCAAGTACGACGGCAACTTTCTGAACGGGAAGTTCGACGGCGAGGGCACCTTCTACTTCGCCAACGGCGATATTTACTCCGGCGAATTCAGGGAGAACTACCCCGACGGCAAGGGTACCCGTATACTCAGCGACAGCACCCGCGAGAGCGGCGACTGGCGACAGGGTGAGTTCCTGGGAAAGAGCCTGGTGGAAATGGGCCGCACAGGATGCCTTGAAGGCGACTGTACCGACGGACAGGGAGTATTCGTTTACAAGGAAGGATCAGCAAAGTATTCCGGACAATTCAAAGACGGGATGCCACACGGGTACGGAACTTGTGTGTATGCCAACGGCGATATCTATGCAGGGAACTGGGTGGAAGGTGCGTTTGAAGGCCCTGGCACGCTCACGCTGCGAGACAAAACAGAGGTGGACGGTTACTGGAAAGCCGGCGAGTATATGGGCAGAGAGCAGCCATCCGATGCAGCAGATACCGCAAGTGAGCCTGTAGCAGCAGCTCCCCCTGTACAGATCGTTTCACCCAAGGCAAAAGTGTGGGCGGTTGTTTGCGGAGTTGCAACCTACGATCACATGCCCGTTCTGCGGTACACCGACGACGATGCCTACCGTTTTTATGCCTTCCTGAAGAGCCCTGAAGGAGGTGCCCTGCCGGACGATCAGATAAGAGTACTTATAGATGAAGATGCGACCCACGAGAACATTCTGGAAAACATCAGCCAGATTTTCGGTATGGCTGGACCGGATGACCTGGTCGTTTTTTATTTCTCGGGTCACGGACTGAACGGTTCATTTCTTCCGATAGATTTCGACGGCTACAACAACAAGTTGCTGCACGAGGAAATTGCCGCTGCATTCAGCAAAACAAAAGCCCGATTCAAGCTCTGCGTAGCCGATGCGTGTCATTCGGGCGGATTGCTTGCCATGCGTTCCGGTGAACCCGAGCCCATGCTGGTACAATTTTATCAGTCGCTCTCCAAATCGGTGTCCGGCACTGCCCTTATCATGTCGAGCAAGGCCGATGAAACCTCTCTTGAATCTTCAGGATTGAGGCAGGGTGTATTCAGTCACTTCCTGATTCGCGGCCTGAAGGGCGAAGCAGACACGAACAGCGACAAGGTTGTCACCGTGGAAGAACTGTATGACTTTGTGAATAAAAAAGTACGGGAATACACTGCCAATCGCCAGAGTCCGGTGCTGAAAGGCACCTACGACCCGAAAATGCCCATAGCTGTCGTGCGCTAAAACACCTGCCTTTTCAGGTTATAGCCTTTTTCTCCGGCCAGCGTGGTCAGAAACCTGTTCAGGCCCAGCCACTTGGCCTCGTCGAGTTCGTAGCTGATATAATGCCTGTAGTAGTACTCCAGGTCAAACTGCGGCATATCCGGAAGAACCTTAACCAGTTCGGGAACATACCTGATACCTGCTTCCAGCGCGGCATTAAAGCGCCTGAGTATATCTTCCGGCAGTGGCTTGACAGCGATCCAGGCTGCGAATACAAAGGGTAGCCCCGTCCAGGCAGTCCATGCCTCTGCAAGATCATATACATACGGAAACCTGTCGTGCAGACCGATTGTGCGGTCACCTATGATCAGGGCTGCAGTATCCCCGCCTATTTCCCGTTCAAAGCCCTCAGTTGCGGGAACCAGTTCGGGTGTAATATGCCAGTATTCCGAGCAAAGAAGCCGGGTAAGCGCTACCGAGCTGCGCGAATGGAAATCGAGGTACAGTTTTTTGATTTCACGAAGCGGCACTTCAGAAAACACACAGACAGTATTGACGGCTCCTGTAGCGCCGATACAATAGTTGGAAACCAGATAAGCCTCCTCCAGTTCGGGAATGATGGCAACCGGCGTGAGGGCGAGATCCACTTCGCCGGACTTCAGTTTGCGGGCACATTCAGAAGGTATATCGAGGCTTAAATCAAACTGGCCGGCCATTTCACTGCGATACAGGCCATAAATAAAGGGCTTGGTATTCAGGTAACTGACAGCCGTCAGCTTCAGTTTGCGGGTTTCTGTGTTCATGAACTTGTTATTTTTGGGGAGCAGAGGGAGCTTTCAGGCGCCACAGTCGTTGTTTTTGCCATTTTCTGCCTTCGTTGGCTACCAGCCATATATTATCGTGAGCGTGCGTGATTGATTCAAATTGTCGGGCGAACAGAAGTTTGGGCAGTCTTTTTACTGCCATATCTCCTTCAAGGAAATGACTACCATCAAAAGAGGAAAAGAACATGGCGCTTGCGCGCGTGCGCGGGACAAATTTCCACCTGAGACCAACGATATAACCTGTCAGCGCGAGTACAGTTCCGTCACTGTTCAATGCCGCACCGGTAATTACGCGGTCAGGAATAACCCGGGATTCGGCCAGACGAGCTGTACAAGTACCCGGTACGGCAGGCAATACGTAGTGTTTACACACAAAATCGCCCTTGAACCTGTGCTTCGAGAACAGATGCAGGCTGTCTTTGAAAAACACAAAGGCTTCCATGTCAAAATTCCGCTCCCATTCGGCGGCGGGCGGGAAATCAGTCTGATCGGGATAACTGAACATAATACTGTCAAGCGAGCCCGATGCCGGATTGAACACCAGAATCCGCAGGTCGCGGCGCTTGTTCTGGTTGTTCCCGAAATCACCTATAAATAACCTTCCGGAGCCATCAGTGGTCAGGTCTTCCCAGTCGCGATTAGCCGTGGGCAGCGGTCTGATTTCTTCCACAAGCCCCGATACCGGATTTACGCGGTACAGTTCAGACGGGTTTTGCGAATCGTTGAGCATCCACAGCGAACCGTCGGGCAGAAAAGTCATGCCGGATACCTCCTGCAGCTGAGGCGACAGTTTTACCTGGCGCTTGATCCTGAGGGCAGGCAGCTGTGCATTCGCCTGGAAAAGGAACAGTAACGAGACAGTAAAAAAGAGCGAGAGTGATCGCAGAGTATGCATACGGAGCGCGAAGGTAGTGTCCTTGATAAAATTGAGAAAGGTGATAAAACTCATCTGCAGGAATTATCCCGTTATTCGGATAAAGCTAATAACATTTGTTTCTTTGCAGGGTTTCACGGTAACACATAAAACGCGACATAACT
>JBEGNB010000142.1:0-5151 GCA_041182785.1 Bacteroidota bacterium | reverse complement strand
CCGTATCTCGTCTTCGTTACCGTCGAAGAAACGGTATTCGGAGAGATGGAAATCGGCATCGGGCACCACTTTGATCCATCGGTTGAACTTCAGGGACCATTTTGCGCGCCGGCTGGGGAATCCTCTGGTGAGGTAAGCCTCCACGTACGGGTGCGTGCGCAGGATGAGCGGCGATTTGGGTCTTGATTGCATGATTGACTCCAGATCGCGTTCAATATCGTCGGTAAGCAGAATGGTGGGGGTGATATTACCTGTTCCGCTGCAGGTTGGACACATTTCGGCGGTATTGATAACCACCTCCGGTCGCGCGCGCTCGCGGGTGATCTGCATGAGTCCGAACTTGGATAATGGCAGTATGGTGTGCTGAGAGCGGTCTTTGCGCATAAAGTCCTCCATGGCTTTGGAGAGCTCGCGCTTGTGCTCCTGATTCTTCATGTCAATGAAGTCAATGACGATCAGGCCTCCGATATCGCGCAGACGGATCTGGCGGGCGATTTCCTCGGCAGCCTCCAGGTTTACGGCCAGAATAGTCTGTTCCACATCACCGGAAGTCATTTTATGTCCGCTATTGACATCAATAACGTGCATGGCCTCGGTCTTCTCGATGATGAGATAGGCACCACTGGACATGGTGGCTGTTTTACCGAAGGAAGCCTTCACCTGTTTGGTGACGCCGAAAGCATCGAATATAGCCTTGGAGCCGTTATAATGTTGAATGATATTGACCTGATCGGGACTGATATTCTGGAGATAAGCCTTGATATCGGCATACAGTTCCTTGTTATTGACAACAATCTTGCTGAAGCTGTCGCTGAGCAGGTCACGGAGGACGCTACCCGTTTTATCGAGTTCACTAAGGAGCTTGGCGGGGGGAGTGCATCCTTTCAGTTGTTTGAACACCTCTTCCCATTTACCGATGAGGTGCATCAGTTCTTCATGCAATTCCTGCACCTTTTTCCCTTCGGCAGCGGTGCGGATAATCAGTCCGAAATTTTTGGGTTTGATACTTTCGGCCAGCGTATGGAGGCGCTTTCTTTCTTCGGAGCTGGCAATTTTTTTGGAAACGGACACACTGTCGGAGAATGGTGAGATGACCATATAACGCCCGGGCAGCGTGAGTTCGCAGGAAAGGCGCGGGCCTTTCGTGGAAATAGGTTCTTTGAGAATCTGAATCAGGAGTGGCCAGCGTTTGCTGAGTACCTGGTCAATTTTTCCGGTCTTGACGATTTCGTCTTCGTACTTGAAATTATCGAGCCTGTGAGTATTTATACTACCATTAATAACGCCATTAGACCACTTGATGAGCGACCTGAGCTTTGGTCCCAGATCTGTGTAGTGCAAAAAAGCGTCTTTTCTGTGGCCGATATCCACAAAAGCAGCATTGAGTCCGGGCATCAGTTTCCTGATTTTCCCGATAAATATATCACCAACGGCGAAGTTGTTGTTTGTTTCCTGGTGGTGAAGTTCGGCGAGTTTGCCGCCTTCCATCAGGGCAAGTTCAACCCCGTTTTCCGTGGCGTTGATTATTAGTTCTTTATCCACGTGACATAGATTTTTTCCGGGCACACCACCCGACTGCTGTCGGGCAGGGTCCGGGATGGCCGGTGCACTGGTTCAGGCAATCTGGCCTACGCCATTCCACCATACAATAATACCGAAAACTTTCCGGTAGCAACGAGGCTTCCGGAAAGTTTCTTTCGGCATATAAAGCCAACCACGTACCCCGACGCCCGGGTGATTGGTACGCAGGGCGCCCAGGGATGATGATTAACGCTTCTTCTTGTGGCGATTCTTCCTGAGACGTTTCTTACGCTTGTGCGTGGCGATTTTGTGTCTTTTACGTTTTTTTCCGCAAGGCATACGGCACTGAATGTTATTGAGTTATGAGTTAAAAGTTCAACGACTGTTGCAAACAGCTGCGAACTCGTTTGCTTTTACTGTATTACCCAGTCCTTCATAGGCTTTCGCCAAAAGGCATGGGGTGTTCGGATTCTTCTTGTCGAGGCTCCAGGCCTTCTCGAGTCGGTCAACGGCTCTCTGCCACTGTCCGGTTTTGATGGCGAGGCGGCCGAGGGCGTTGTACACCGATGGATTTTCGGGATATTGCTGCTCCAGTTCTCTGAGCATCAGTACCGGCTTCATCGGGTTGTCAGCAGGCGGATTTTCGGCATAAACCAGCGCCAGATTGACCCTGTGTGCAGGATTGTCGGCGGCAAGGGAAGATGCATTTTCGAAGCACCTGGCGGCTTTGGTGGCTATTTCGGCTTTCAGAACGGGGTCTTGCGACTGAACCAGTGCCGTATAGTAAAGAGCTCCTGCTACTGACCAGGAAGAGTCTGCCTTTTCAGCAGCAGCTACTTCCTCGGCATAGTATCCGGCAGCCAGAAGTTGACGGTTTTCGTACCAGAAAGCTGATATCTTCTTGCGAAGCGAAATACGGGCAGCGTCGTCAGGAGCGCCGTCCAGTTGTTGCTCCAGCGCGGCGAGACTGGCTGCCTGATCGGGAGACAGCGATTTTCTCGCGTCGGTAATCAGGCACAGCGCATCGGTTATGTTGCCTGGCTGTTCGGCGGAATGTGCCGGAGAATCTTTATGTGATGAACGCATATCAAATCCGAAGTACAGCACACAGAACACTGCTGCGGCTGTTGCCAGGGAAATGATTTGCGCCTTTTGAAACATGTCTGGTAGTGTTTTTGTGATTATTAAAGGGTAAAAAATGAGAATTCAGGACTATTCCTCTCCGTCATCGCTGGGCAGCGAATTTACATTCGACTTGACCTGTTCAACGAATACCTTCGCGGGCTTGAAGGAAGGAATGAAGTGCTCGGGAATCTCGATGGATTTTCCTTTTTTGATGTTACGACCAACCTTCTTGGCCCTCCGTTTGATAACGAAGGAACCAAAACCGCGGACGTACACATTTTCTCCGCCGGTCATGGTAGTCTTGATTTCCTTGAACAACTCTTCCAAAGTGACGAGAACATCCACTTTGGCGATACCAGTCTTCTCGGAAATTGCATTCACAAGGTCAGCCTTTCTCATTGTTTACTTTGTTGATTTTGAATGATTTATAACAAAAACCGATAATCTTTCAAAATGAGCGTGCAAAGATCGCATTTATTTTCGGGCCGACAAGCATTTTGTCAAAAAAATGACTGTTCAGCAATTGTTTCTCTTTATCCGGCGCAATATTTCAGGGTGCAAACTCGCTCTTTTCTTCAAATTGACAAAGTTTTTTTTGAATTAAGTTAACAAACGATTCATACACGCGCTCTTTTTCTACCTTTGTATCCACATCACTTACCCGGCAGGTTTTCTTTTTTTGCCTTCCGGAAGCTGTTTAATTTCACTGGAACGCTCCGGTCTCACCGCTCTTCTGACGAATACACAGACGGGGAAATGCCCTAAGCGCTCCGAATCAGGAACCGATTATGCTATTATCAATGACCGGCTACGGCCGGGCGCTGGGGAGTTTCGGCGATAAAACCATACTGGTGGAAGTGCGAACCCTGAACTCCAAGGTCACAGATATCAAACTCAAGCTTCCGGGCGACTACCGGGAGAAGGAGATTGAGTTGCGCAAAATAATCACAGATCATGCGGAAAGAGGGAAGATTGATCTGATCATTGACGTGCAAAATGCCGACGGCGGAGCAAATGTCAGTCTGAACGAGTCGCTCATACGTGGCTACTACCGCGAACTCTCCAGGATATCAACTGATCTGTCGCTGCCTCAACAGGATATCCTCACTGCCATCCTGCGTATCCCGAATGTGATAGCATCGCCGATCTCTGAGATGGACGAACAGGAATGGGTTGCCGTTTGTGGTGTACTCAATCAGGCACTCAACCACCTCCGGAACTTCAGAAAAGAGGAAGGTGCTGTTATGGAAGCCGACCTCCAGTTGCGAATCAACAATATCCTGTCGCTGCTCGGAGATGTCACGCCGTTCGAGCATGAACGCATCATTCGCGTCAGAGAACGCCTCCGCAGCAATATCGAGGAGGTAATCGGGAGGGATAACTACGATCCGAACCGCTTCGAACAGGAACTGGTGTTCTACCTCGAAAAAATGGATATGTCCGAAGAAAAACTGCGACTGGAACAACACTGCAAGTATTTCCTCGAACAAATGAAAAATAACAAAAACTCCGTGGGCCGAACGCTCAACTTCATCTCACAGGAAATCGGAAGGGAAATTAACACACTCGGCGCCAAAGCATACGACTCCGACATACAGCGGGTCGTCGTGCAAATGAAAGACGAACTGGAAAAAATTAAGGAGCAACTCGCCAACGTACTCTGACAACTGCCCGGTGACAGGATCCGTGCCTGTTTTTGTCAAAAAAATCATATGTCCGGAATCTTCACCCGAAAATAGCCCTTGTTACTATTGCCCGTTAAAAAACCATCCCGTATATTTGTAGCGAATTTTCGCTAAAACGTCATAATATGGAAACGCAGGCAACAGACACACTCAAAGGTGGTGAATTTCTGATCAAAGACAGTGACTACCGGCAGGTATTCATCCCCGAGGAGTTCAACGAAGAACAACTCATGATCCGGCAGATGGCTGCCGATTTCCTGAATAATGAAATTGACCCCATCCGCGACCGTATAGAGAAGCAGGAGCCGGGCCTCTCCCCTGCCCTGCTCAAAAAAATGGGCGAACTGGGCCTGCTTGGCGCCCACATGCCCACCGAATACGGAGGCATGGAACTCGATACCAATACCAACACCATCATCTCTGAAGTGTTCGGTGCCCTCGGTTCGTTCAGCGTACCCTTTGCCGCTCACACCGGTATCGGCATGCTGCCCATTCTTTACTTCGGTACCGACGAACAGAAGGCCCGTTTCCTGCCCGGAATGATTGCGGGCGATATCAAGGCCGCGTACTGCCTCACCGAGCCCGGTGCCGGCTCCGATGCCCTGAACTCCAAATCCCGCGCCGACCTGAGTGCCGACGGAAGCCACTACGTGCTCAATGGACAAAAAATGTGGATTTCCAACTCGGGATTCGCCGATGTGTTCATCGTTTTTGCCAAAATTGATGGTGAAAAATTCACGGGATTCATTCTCGACGCCAAATCGCCGGGCATATCGCTCGGTGAGGAAGAGGACAAGCTCGGCATCAAGGGCTCTTCCAC
>JBEGNB010000141.1:0-4944 GCA_041182785.1 Bacteroidota bacterium | reverse complement strand
CGCCGCTACCCCACTGTGGAAGAGGTCAGGCTGGATCAGGAAACCTCGGAAGTTCAGAATTACGCCAGCTGGCTGGCACAACTGAAAACAGCCTATGCCAATCGCGACATGGGTAAAATTGCCGTGTGCGAATCAGCGGTACTCATGGCTCTCCGCCTTGAAATCAACCAGCTTGCTGCTCTGGCAGGTGGTGAATACGGCAGTGCTTCCGATCGAGCAAGACTGGAGGTAATGCGGCGCACCCTGGTCGCATTCGACGGGCATGCCTTTGATCCGGCCAGGCCCGAAAATGCCGACCGCGACTTTGCCATGCTGGACAATGTGCTGGCACTGATGCAGGAAGCGCTGGCGGAGTTCAGATCGAGAAAATAGCGATTTGGATACACGTCTGTTTTTGCCATCGGCAAAAAATTCCTGACACAGTCTGAATTCCCGAAAAAAGACTGACACAACAAGGAGGGGGTGCCCCGGCTTTCCGGAACGCCCCCTTATCCTCGTCATATTTGTGTTTGAAAATTCACGACACCGTATCAGTATCCGACTATCGTGAGTTTTCCGGTTTTGATACCAGCCGGTGTTTTCAACTGATAGAAGTAAACTCCGGTGTTGCCCTGCAGGTCGAAAGATTCCTTATTTTCACCTGCCAGGTACTCCCGTTTGAGAGAGCGCACTAACCTGCCATTCATATCACTGAATATCCATTCTGCCTCGCAACTTTCGGGTAATTTGAATCCGATGGTGAAACTACCGGATGACGGATTTGGAGCGCTCTGGTACAATACGAGTTCTGGCTGTTCGGTACTGCGGTCTTCCGTGGTAGCCTTGTGCAAACCCGAAGTTGAGCCGAGTGAAAAAATCCAGAATGCTCCTTTATTACCACTATCTGCAGGGCCTCCAATCAAGGCGGTAGTACCAATGGCATTTACTGCCACTGCCGTACCCTGACGGGCTGCGCCGGTAGCACCTGTACCCTTCAGTTTCGAGCCCTGTTGCGTCCAGGTGGTACCACTGCGGGTGAACATCCACATGGCCCCTTTACCAGAATCGTCGTTCAGACCGCCAATAGCAGCCGTATTACCATCTGCACTAAGCGCCACCGATGAACCCTGACGGGCTGTTCCTGACGCACTACTGCCAACCAGACGACCGCCCTGCTGCACCCAGTTACCACCGCTGCGGGTGAATACCCAGGTTGCGCCAGCAAGCGCGTTATCTACGGAGGCACCAACCAGTGCCGTATTACCATTAGCGCTCAGTGCTACAGAGCAGCCTTGCCAGCCTGGGCCTGTCCCTCCGGTTCCCACGAGTTTGGTTCCGGACTGCATCCACTCACAGTCAGTGCGAGTGAATATCCAGACAGCCCCCTTGCGGTTATCATCCTGATAGCCTCCCACTATCATTGTGCTACCGTCAGCGCTGATAGCCAGCGCACCACCCTGACGGGCACTGCCTATGGCATTCTGACTTGACAGTTTGGCGCCCTGCTGTGTCCAGGCGTTCTCGGTTCTGACAAACGCCCACACTGCACCCTTGTAATTATTATCTGCGACGCCACCCGACACCAGGGTGTTACCGTCACCACTGATTGCGACAGAGGTACCCTGTTGGGCCGAGCCAACAGCACCTGTACCGGTCAGTTTATCACCCTGTTGAGTCCATGAAGATCCATCACGGGTAAATACCCAAACGGCTCCTTTATTGAGGTTGTCGCCCGGGCCACCTGACACAATTTTTTTCCCATCCAGGCTGATGGCAATGGATGTACCCTGTTTTGATTGTCCGACAGCACCTGTTCCAACCAGCTTTCCGCCTTGCTGTACCCAGTTTGAACCGTTCTTTGTGAATACCCATACCGCTCCGGTATTTGAATTATCGCCTGGCGCCCCGATTGCCACGGTACTTCCATCTGTACTGATCGCCAATGATGTGGCCTGTTGTGAAGTGGCGGAACTATTACTGCCTGAAAGCTTGCCACCTTGCTGAAAATAGGGGTAAGGAGTAGAAGCAACAGTAAATACTCCCTGAGTGCCAACTGAACCACCACCACTGGTCAGAGAAATACCGCCAGTAGTGGTACCCGGCATGACGGCAATTACCAGTGTGCTTCCATTATTGGATACCACAGCTGCCGATACGCCGCCAACCATTACGCTGGTCAGATTATCGAGGTGGTCACCGATTACAGTAACCAGTGTACCAACGGGGCCGGTACCGGGAGTAAACGAGTAAATAACAGGTGCTGCCACGTCAATATTGGCTTCACCGCACGGGCTGACCACAGTTACGTCTGACAGTGTACCTGTAGATGGCAAATTCGCGCGCACTTCGGTAGAGCTGATTACGTTAACGTTTGTGCCTGCCACACCGTTAAATGTCACGTCTGTTACGTCCGAAAGATTTGTTCCAGTGATTGTTACTGTGGTGCCAACACTACCGCTGGTAGGAGAAACTGTTTGAATCTCCGGTATATAATTGACAAATACCGTAGTTCCTGCTGTAGCAGTACACCCGTTGGCATCTGTTACTGTCAGTTCATAGCTGGTAGTGCAATACGGTCTGATGAAGAAGGAGGTAGTCGTCTGGCCTTCTGACCAGGCGTAATGAACACCGCCTGCACCAGTAACAGTTACGCCAGCGCCAGCACATATAATACCGTCATCATTCGCGGAACCAGAGCTCTCCACATCTGTTATGATCGGCACCGGAGACTGATAAACGGTGACAGTGGCCGTGGCAGTACCTGTACAACCATTGGAATCGGTGGCAGTCACAGTGTATGTAGTGGTGGATGGGGGCGTTACGTTTACGGTGGCATTGCTACCCAGACTGTTACTCCATGTGTATGTTCCCGTTCCGGTAACAGTCAGCATAGCAGATTCTGCCGGACAAACTCCTGCATCGCCACTGACTGAAGGCGTTGGCGGGGTACAAACTCCCGGCACCGTAGTTACACCAGCCGATTCCGCACTCATCATTGTATTATCGCTGTCGCAGGTACATCTTGTTTTAATTGTTTGTGCGGGACCATCCTGATCATACACTGGCAACGTAGTCGTCCACGCACCGCCATTGACCTGATATTCGACGCTTGAACCAACAGGACAAGGTGATCCGGATGTTACATTTCCTTTATTACTGCCTGTGTTGGAAGGTGCCGTGATGGTTCCACTGGCCAGTGTACAGCCTGTACTGCAGGAACTGTTAACGATGGTAACATCAGCAGGTGCAGCAGTGAAGACCGGACAGGGCAGACAGGCGCCTGTACCTGCCATATCTCCAGTGATAGTCCAGCCCTTTACGTTGACGAGGTTATTCCTGGAGGAGGTAGCAGATGTCCCGTATTCCAGTCCGGCTGCTCCAAGTGTGACTCCGGAAGGAACGTTTGCGTTATTTTTCCACCCGATGAGCGTTTGGGAGTAATTCACACAGCTCATACCACAGTTATCCAGCATACCACTCATATCCACGCCAGAAGCCAGCGACCAGCTGCCGAGCGACTGATTGAAGGATGTGGCACCGCTCAACATGTCATTCAGAAATTGAACCTGACTAACATCCCAGCTGCTAATATCCTGATTGAAGCTGGTAGCGTTTTTGAACATGCTGGTCATATTAAAGGCGCTACCCGTATTCCAGCCGCTGATATCCTGATTGAACGTTGATGCTAATTCAAACATACTGGTGAAATTCAGTACCTGACCTACATCCCATCCGCTGATATCCTGATTGAAAGGTGTTCCGTAGAACATCGCCGACATATCGGTGACATTGGCCGTATTCCAGGTGGAGACGTCGCTGTCAAAGGAGGTAGCGTCGGCGAACATATAGTTCATGTCTGTAACCGAGCTTACATCCCATGTCGAAAGGTCCTGGTTGAAAGAGGCTGCGCCGTTGAACATCAAGGACATATTTGTTACATTAGTTGTATTCCAGGTACTGATATCCTGATTAAATACCAGAGCATTATAGAACATGGAGTTCATATCAGTCACATTTCCGGTATTCCAGCTGCTGATATCCTGATTAAAATTGTTTGTACTGCCAAACATCAGTCCCATACGTGTCACACTGGAGGTATTCCAGCTGCTGATATTCTGATTGAACACCGTTGCACTGGCAAACATGGCATCCATGTCAGTCACACCGGAGGTATTCCAGATAGAAATATTCCCGTCAAAAGCGGCTGCACTGGTGAACATATTGCTCATGTTCGTTACACCGGCCGTATTCCAAGTTCCTATATTCTGGTTAAAAGCAGCAGCACCATTGAACATTCCGCTCATATCTGTTACACTTGAAGTGTTCCATCCGCTGATATTCTGGTTAAAGACAGAACACCCAAAAAACATCTCGCTCATATCAGTTACACTGGAAACATCCCAGTTTCCGATGTTCTGATCAAAAGACGACGCGTTATAAAACAGCCCGCTCATATCGGTCACACCGGAAACATCCCATCCGGAGATATCCGTATTGAACATACTTGCGTTGTTGAACATTTCGCTCATACTGGTCACCAGCGACAGATCCGGAGCATCTGTTGCTGATAGCACACCCAGGCTATTGCACCCGTAGAACATCTTTTCCATGCTTGTCCATGGTGTTCCACCCCACTGAACAACATCGGTCAGTTTGTCACTGCTATTGGAATTATCCAGATAGAAGCGACGCAGATTATGCGATTCTATACTAAGCGTTACCACGTCACCTGCTGCGGCATTGATAGTGACTGTAACCTGTCCGGCGGTTGTCTTGGTGAAAGAACCCGTTCCCGTATTACCAGATGGACTGGCCGACCAGGAGTAGAGCACGACTCCGCTGGTTTGTGCACTTGTTACAATAGAAGTAGTCGCACTTGAAAAAGTCCACTCAGTGACAAAAGGAGCCAGGCAGTTCAGTGTATGTGTATAGTTCTGTTGAGATAATGCCGGATACCCCGCATTA
>JBEGNB010000140.1:0-11949 GCA_041182785.1 Bacteroidota bacterium | reverse complement strand
TGAATACCAGTACGGAGTCTTCCCGTTCCAGAAATCCGGGTGTGCGCAGACTGCGCTTCAGTCCGGTTACGCTTTTGAAATAGTACGGGGTATTTCCGAAAAAACCATCGGCATCAACAGGTATTCCCGGTTCGCCGGATATGATGGCGATGACTGTTTTTTGCGGGTGAACATCCCTTTGAACAGATTGTGTGAGCCCTGCATTGTCTGTAGCCGAGAAGTGGAACCTGTACCATACATTATCATCAGCTTCACCCACCGTCGGAACAAAAATAGTTTCTTCATCCAGTCCGGTCGTTGGAGTCATCACCGGGTGCAGATGTTCGTCGTGGTGAAAATCCACTTTCCATGCGGTCATAGAAGCCGGCATGACACCTGTTTCCGGATCGGTTGCTCTGCCCGAGAACGGAATTTCCGTCCCGGCTTTATACCGGAAACTGGAGTCTGGCAGGGTTATTTCCAGTTCAGGTCTTTTGTCAGATGTTACCCGGAGCATTGCGATTCCGGATGTGTCAGTTCCGAGCCCATTGGAAACCACGCACCTGTAAACGGCGCCACTATCGGCGAGCGATGTGGTTATGACGGTGTAAATACTGGAGTCGGAAGCCGGGAGGTCGAGTCCGTCTTTTTGCCAGCGGTAGTTAAGCGGGGCTCTTCCGAGCGCTTTCACGCTCAGGGAAAAAGGTTCACCCTCATGCAGCAGCGCGCCGTGCGGCTGTGCATAAACAAAGGGGGCCTCACTGCCGGTATAGACCACCTTCCAGAGGCTGCCGTTTTCACTTTCCGTATTATCCTGATAGGAACCGCCGCCGATACCGGCTCTTGCGAGGTAGTAGAGCTCGCCGGAAGGGGTGACGGACAATGCCACAGGTCTGTTTATGGCTGTGGCGAAGGTCGAGATGCCCGGATAAGGTATCGGATCCATTATCTTGATATATCCCTGGCAGTAATCGGCGAACAGGAAGCGGCCCTGAAACTGTAATGGCAGATTGGTGCCGGTGACGGGAGTAAAGGCGGCGCCAATGATGGAACATCCTGCGTTATGGTCGTAGGCGTGGAGTGGATCCTGATAATTGGATGGGACATTTTGGATCGTTTTTCTCCCTTCCAGGAGGGGCCATCCGTAGTTTTTGCCTGGCAGCAGTTCGTTCACTTCTTCCCAGAGCGCTCCGCCTACGTCGCTGATAAAAATACGGCCAGTACCTGGTTGTACTGCCATGGAGTAAGGGTTCCTGAGCCCGAGGGCATAAATTGCGCGGTATTTTCCCGGCACGTCGTTGAACCAGGGGTTATCTGCCGGGATGGAGCCATCGGCATTCAGTCGTAAGACTTTTCCGAGGTCGCTGTCGAGCGACTGTACCTTTTCGAAGCGGCCCTTGTCGCCGGTTGACAGGTACAGTTTTCCGTCGGTGCCGAAAACGATATCTCCGCCATGGTGTACCGTGCCGAAGCTGAGGTCGCACTCATACAGGATGGTCTCACTGCCGGGCACGGCGAAATTGCCGTCGGCGGTGATTCTGGAGAGCCTGTTGTGTGACAGGCCGTTGGAGTCAGCTACCGTATAGTACACATAGATGTAGGGCTGATCGGGGAAGGCCGGGTGCAGAGCGATGTGACCGAGCCCCTGCTCATTGAATGATTCTACTTCCTGCAGGATAACGAAAGCATCGGGGAGCAGCACGCCGTTCTGAACAATACGCACCAGACCGTCTTTTTCCGTGATAAACACCCGGCCGTCGGGCGACAGCGCCATGTCGGTGGGATTCAGCCCGCCGGCTATTTCGTATTTGATAAATCCGGTTGGCAGTTGGGCATACGAGAATAGGGCCCGGGTGCACAGGCACAGGACAAGAATAAACCTCATGATTGTGTGGTTGCATACATCCGGCTGGCACGCTTTACAGAGTGCTTCCGGCCGGGTATTTGTTTGTTTTTGTGTCTGGATTAATCCGGTGAACCACTTGTTGGTGGTTCACCGGACAGCAATTATGCTCTAACGAACGATGGTTACATCACCGAAGTAAATCTCCTTCAGTCCGTCAATAAATTCAATTTCGGCCCACCATACGAATACGGCCGGGTTCACGGGTTCTCCACGGAAGGTACCATCCCAGCCAGCGTTTTCGTCGCCGGCGGTGAGGCCATCGGCGCGCCAGAGCAAGTTGCCCCAGCGGTCGAAGATCTGGAGTGTGCTGATTTCCTTAACGCCCTTTCCATAAATGATAAAACGTTCATTTTCGCCGTCATCGTTGGGTGAGAACACGTTTGGAGCGTAAATATTTCTCTGCCGGTTCACGCGTACCTGCACGCGTGCCTGTGCGGAGCAGTCGTTCACATCTTTAACCGTCAGCAGATACTCTGTGGAAACAGTGGGTTTTGCCCACGGATTGGGGCAGTTGGTGCAGGAAAGATCGGCCGCGGGGCTCCATTCCCAGCTTGCCACCAGTCCGGGAGCGATATTGGTAGCGGGTTGCAGGCGCACCGAGTCGCCGAACTGGACCAAATCCACAGCGTCAATGCTGAGGGCAGGCAGGAAGGGTGGGTTGATGGTAGCAGGTCTGGCTGCCGTGCATCCGTAACCGTCTTTTACCACCAGCGAGTAGGAGCCTGGCTGAATATTATCGAGTTCTGTAGCATTCCCGAACGTCAGTCCGCCGTCGAAGGAGTACTCAAACGGTGCCTTGCCGCCGGATACGGCGCTGAATTCAGCTACGCCGGTGGCAATTTTACAGGTAGGCTGGAAGAGTGTAATGGCGAATGACGGTGGTGGTACTTCCGTGAGCAGTACGTTGTCGGAAGAAGTACAGCCGTTTTGCGGGTTTGTTACCGTCAGTACATACGTCCCGGGTTTATTGGCCTGAGCGGCAGCGCTGTTTGTACCGCTCACCAGATTTCCGTTGGCAGTTGACCAGCCGAATTGCATGGTACCCGGCGTGGAAGACGTTCCGTTGAGCGTCAGTACCGACTGATTGCAGTGCAGTTCGCCTCCGTTACCTGCTTCGGCGTTGGGCGGAGTAATGTCACTGCCCACCTGCACTTGTGCGGAGGAGGTGCAACCGTTTTGTGTGTTGGATACCGTCAGTATATAGGTGCCGGTTTTATTGATAACCGGAGAAAGCGTGCCTTGTCCGGAGACGATATTGCCTCCGCCCTGTGTATTCCAGACGGCGGTGAAGGGCGTTCCGTTGCTCGAGGACGTTGCGTTCAGCGTTACGGAATTGCGGGTACAGGTGAGGATTTCGGGTTGTGCTATAGTTGAAACCGGCGGGGTGTTATTGAGTGTGACCACGGTACTTGCCGATGAAGTGCAGCCGTTGGCTGTATTCTCGATGGTCAGTGTGTAGGTTCCGGCACTGCTGACAGTTGGAGAGGGTGAACCGGGCCCTGAAACAATAGTACCACCGTTGGAGGCCGCCCATGAATATGTGAATCCGGTACCTGTTGAAGAGCCTGTACTGCTCAGTTGTACGCTGGTATTCTGGCAGGTGATTACCCCGCCCGGAGCTGCCACTACCGTTGGTTGCTGAATATTCTGGCTTACGGTAACCTGACGTGTTGCCGAGCATCCGTTCTGTGTGTTTTCAACCACAAGTTGATAGGTGCCGGGGGAAGAGGTGCTGGTATTGAGCGTACTGGCAGGCCCTCCGAGTTGTCCGGAAAGGGCCGTCCACAGGGCACTCACCTGTCCTGCGGCCGGTTGTTGCACATTGCCGGTTAATGGCACACTGGTTACATCGCAGGTAAGGAGTGCGGGCTGTGCTATGGAGAATAATGGTGAAATGGTATCAACAGTAATCTGCACGGCGTCACTGGCTGAGCATCCGTTTGACGACAGCGTTGCGGTGAGCGTGTAAGTGCCTGCGCGATTGATGAGCGGAGACAGTGTTCCGGCGCCGCTGACGATATTGCCGCCGGACGTCTGCCAGCTGTATGTGGCATTGCCGCCAGCGCTGCTTCCGGAGAGTGTCAGGCTGGTTATGTCGCAGGTGACTTTGTTGCCCGGGCCGGCGTCCACTACCGGAGGCGTGATATTTTCCAGCGCAGTAACGCTGCTGCTGCGGGTACATCCGTTGGTGTTGTTGGTAACCACCAGAGTGTAGGTTCCGGGTTCGTCAATGACAGGATTGAGTACCGTACTGCTTCCGAGTATATGTCCGCCGTTGGAGGCCGTCCAGTTATAGGTAAAATTGGGGCCTGAGCTGGCGGTGGCGTTGAGTGTTGATTGCGTGATTGCACACGTGAGCGTGGGTGCGTTACCTGCATTCACGACCGGAATATTGGCATCGTTGAAGATTTCGACCTCATCTGTGTCGGTGCAGCCATTTTCCGGGTTGGTCACTGTGAGCGTGTAGGTTCCCGGGGCGTTGATAACCGGCGTGGGTGTTCCGGCTCCGGAGAGAATAGACCCGCCGTTGCCTGCCGTCCAGCTGAATTGCGGGTTGGTACTGCTGGTGTTCATATTGGTGCCCGAGAGTGTCAGCGACACGAGGTTACAGGTCAGTGTGGCATCCTGACCGGCATCGGCAGCGGGGGGAGCTGTATCAATAAAGACGATGACCGAGTCGAGGGCTGTACAGCCGTTGTTGTTATCGGTGACCTGAATGGTATAAACACCCGGAGTGCTTGCGGTGGCAGAGATTCCATTCGTTGCGCCGGATATATTTCCACTTTGGGAGGCATTCCACTGATAGGAAAACCCGGAGCCCGATGAGGAGCCCAGACCGCTCACCTGTTGGGTGGGTTGCGCACAGGTAATGGGGCCGGGAACACCGGCTTTGGCAACGGGCGGCGTTACATTGGTTGAAACGGTAGTGCTGAAGATGGCCGTACAGCCATTTTGCAGATTGGTTGCCACGACTGAGTAAACTCCGGGAGCGTTCACCTGCGGGGAAAGCGTGTTTTCGCCCGAGATGATATTGCCTCCTGCTCCTGCGGTCCACTGATAGGAATAGGTGCCCGATACGCTGTTATTTTGGGCGGAGACGGTGATTTCCGGACTGGCGCATGTAATCGAAGGTGGGGCTGCGACCGACAGATCGGGTGGTACAAGATTCGTCTGTACTACAGCCAGATCGGTACCGGCACAACCGTTGGCGGTATTGGTAATCAGCAGCTGGTATGTACCGGGCTGGTTAACTACCGGATCGGGCGTATCGGCACCACTCACAATATTGCCATCGGTGGTTGTCCAGAGGTAAGAGATGGCAGCTCCTGAACTGGAGCCATTTGTATTCAGCGATACACTGTTAATGTTGCAGGTAATCAGATCAGGTGCGTTGGCTACCACCTGAACCACGTTAGTATCGGCGGAAACAGCGGTAGAAGCCGATGAGAAGCACCCGTTGATACTGTCGAGCACGGTGAGCGTATATACGCCTGCCGAGTTGACGACCGGAGCCAGCGTATTTTCACCCGAAACGATATTGCCTCCGCCGGAGGTCGTCCAGTGGTAACCGAGGCCCGGGCCAGCCGAGCCGCCAGTCAGTATAACGCTGGGCGACTGGCAGGTTATTTGTCCGGGAGGGTCCACCTGAGCGAGGGGTGGTGTCAGGTTGCTGAGTACATTCACTGATGCGCCTGAGCTGCAACCACTGGCCGGATTGAGCAGGGTGACGGAGTAAGTTCCCGCGGAATCAACCAGGGGAGTAGTTGAGTTTTCACCACTGACTATATGTCCACCATTGGAGGCACTCCAGCTGATAACCGTATTTGCGGGTGACAGAGAGAGCAGTAACAATGCAATTGTGTCGTGTGCGCATGTGACGGGTGCGGGCGGTGGAACAGAGAACGACGGGTAAACCAGATTCCCGATAACTGTGACCGTGTCATAAGCGATACAGTTGTTGGAGGTATTGGTCACCGCCAGCACATAGATCCCGGATGTATCCACCAGAGCGGTTTCCGTGTTATTGCCCGATACGATATTTCCGCTGATAGCGGACCACGAGTAAGATATACTGCTGCCTGTTGAAGAACCGCTGGAGAGTACGGGTACTGTGCCGAGGAGGCAGGAGACCGTATCGGTAACCGAGGCGACAGCAACAGGCGGCGTTGTGGTGGAGGTTACATTAACTTCCGTAGTAGCCGTACATCCGGTGAGCGTATTGGTGACAGTAAGGGTGTAAACACCTTCCTCATCTACGCGGCAAATACGCTGATCCTGGCCCGAAACAATATTTCCGTCGGCAGTTTCCCAGAAATAACTGGAGAAGCCCGACTGGCTTGAGTTTCCGATGAGTTGCGTGGTAGAACTGCCGCAGCCGAGGGGCAGCGGAGGGTTAATCCAGGTAAAGAGCTGGTTGGGGTTTAGAATCACACTGACAGTAGCTGATTTTTCGCATACAGTTCCATCAGGGGCATTGTAGGCAACCGTCAGGGTGTATGATCCCGGTGCATTTACCACCGGAGTCAGGGTATTTCCTCCGCTGACAATGTTTCCATCGGATGTGTCCCAACTATAGGTTACATCCGGACCAGTGGTCGAGCCTGTACCATTCAGGGTAATTTCCGCTCCGTCGCAGGGAATGGTTATTACAGAAGGGGAAGCTGCTGCGGCCACGGTGACGACGTTTACTTTAACCGTATCGGTCACGTTGCAAACCGGAGCAAAAACGATATCGTCGAGCGCGAAGTCGTTGCCACCCAGCGATGTGTTCTGGTTGACGATACAGATAGTGGCCGAACTGTTAGTGCCGCTGTCCCATATCTGGAAAAATTGCTGCCAGAGACAGACTGGTCCGGCGCTGAATATGGGTCCTATAACCGAGCCATTGATACTGAACTGAAGCAGAGCCGGGGAAGACGGGTTCACCGAGGTGAGCCAGGCAGAGAGTACGTACTGAGCGTTCGGATTGACTGGTACCGTCTGGCACCACACATTCTGGTTGGGCGATCCGGCACCGTTTACTACCATCATGTTACCCGAACCGCTGGTATGGTCGTCGCAGGGAGCAAACCCGGAGTGCGAACTCTGCGGATTATCCAGGATATCGTACAGGCCCTCGGGCCACAGGTTGCCCGGGCTGTAACCGTAATCGCTATCGAAACCGCTGTTTCCACCCTCAAAATCACCGTTGGATACCAGATTATTGTTCAGATCAGCTGCACCGGCCTTCAGTACATACGTGGTAGTCTGAGAAACGGTTACTGTTGGCGAGAGCGTATTGGATCCTGTCATTCCGGTGGTGGGAGTCCACACGAAATTGAGATAATCGCCTTCAATACTCCCGTCGAGCTGCGTGGGAGTGGGCGGAGCGCACAGGTAAATATCATCGCCGGCACTGACAGTTATACCGCACTGCGAGAACAGTGGCGAGTGTACTATCAATAGCGGTAATACGGACAGGGCAAGACGGACTGTATTGCGTACAGACATCGGCAGAGTTGATGAGCTTGGTTATTACTGAATGTGCATTTGGAGCATGCCCGGAATTTTTACCATCGGCAAAAATCCTGAATATGCTCTCCGAAGTACAAACCTACGTTAAAATTCGTAATATACCAGTTTTTCAAAAAAATGCAGCCTAAGACAGCGGGCAAGGCCGATGTAAAAGTGCTGAATATCAACATAATCTGAAATGGGAAAATGCCTGGTTTTCTTTGTTAACGCACTTTGGCTACGGGTTATTTTTTGAGGAAGCGGCGTGTTTTAAAAGTAAACGGCGTTATGGTAGATGTTGATAAAAAAACATTACAAATCATTAGAATTACGAATATATCTTTTTATACATTTGACCCGAGTCAAAGCCGGTTCATCCGTTTTTCTTTAATCCTGATCGTCCACATTTCCCGTATTTGCTTATGACTCAAGATTTACCCGCCTGTCCGGTGATAACACTGGATACTGTCAACGTATGAAAAAACAGCGGCGGTAACACCGGAAGGTGTTGCCGCCGCTCGTTTTTGCCACCAGCAGAGGTCTTGAACAAGTTCTTACTTGGTCTATTCTTTCGTTCTTCCCTGCTGAACGAACCGCACGAGCGCTTCTGCGCTCGCCGGGGCCACCAGTGCCACTTCCACGGTCTTGCCGTTGGGCATCTTTATTTTTGTATCTTTTTCCTTGAGAGACACCAGTAGCGAGTTGAATTTGTCGCTGCTGGATGCCAGGTTCAGATCGGCGCCGCCTTCATCGTTGGGCCGGTAGTCAAAGAAGTACCACAGATCGGGTGCCGCTTTGAGGTAAAGCGAGAATCGGTCCTCCCCGTTGCCCGGCATTTTATAGGAAATATATGCCGTCAGGTTCTTGTTGATAGGCAGTCCGGCGATACTCACGAGCGGAAATTTGTCATCCATGGTGATGAAAGCGGTATATTCAGAGTTCCATTTGACCGACTGCCTGCCGAAAACGAAAGTAAAGTTGTCGTCCTTTTTAGGTAGCAGGATTGTGTTCAGCTTCAGGTTGGCATCCATTTCCTCTATGTCCTTTCCATCGCTGACAAATTCGCGTAGAACGGCCTTGTAGTATGGTACACTCGTACTATATATGGCTACTGGCGCATCGAAGGTCGCTGCCTTGATGTCATTGATCAGGAGATCGAGCAGTACTTTTGGCAGTGGCAATTCCACACCTGTTATTATTTCGCCGGTGAGTTCAAATTCGGTGGAGTCAGTGACGGTGTTGTAGTCTGACTTCAGGCGACCGGCGGCCTTGATACGCATACATTCGAGTCCCGGACACAAGGAGAGCGGGCCATCTCCCTGTATTGTTCCCACCCGGTTATCAAAGATCATTCTGGCGCCTTTTTCCGACTTGCCGATTACTTTCAGGGAGTCGCCGAAAGTGAAGCGGTCGGTTTTCGGATCGTATTTGTACACGTGTTTACAGTCGAGAACAGGACGATCTATGCGTTGCAATGCCGGAAGCATCACGCGGGGGTAGCCCTCCCCTGTTTCGCGGGACAGGTAGAAACCGGCTACTACGGGGTCGTCGTCTGCGTTCTTGGAGTTTTCTATCCGTATGACCGGGTTATTTTTATCCACAACAGACTGGTGTGTAAACCACTGTACAGCGGGAAGTTTGTCGGCATCGAGCTTTGCGTATCCTTCGAAGCGCATGTTCTGTTTGTTGGCCTCCAGGATCATCTGTCCTTTAAAAAGTGTCTTGACATCCATCCTGAACTGGTCTTCCTCCTTTATATCACCGGAGGCAGTGGTCATGATCGTGCGCTTGTAGTTTTTGTCGGTTTGGCGGTCGCCCTTGATATTGTTGAAAAATACCTCTTGCTGATAGCCTGGAATATCGTACTGATAGTAGCCGGTGGCGGTATAGACATCTCTGCCGAGCACGTTTACCTGAGCGCGCGTAATGGTGTGGTATTTGCTTGCGGTATCGGCCTCAATACGGGCATTACTGATTTGTCTCATTTTTCCACCAGGCAGGATATAAATATCGGCTGTGTCTGGCGGATAAACAAAGGCATCAGCGGTTTTAATCACCTTTACCCCACCCACTTTGAGGAGGTTGGTTTTCAGGTCATAAAGAGCCGTTTTACCTTCGAATGTGAGTGAGTCCTGTCCGCGATCAATGGATGTGAATCGTCCGGGCCGGTTGGGATCGGATTTGAATTCAACCGTCTGCTTTTTCATGTCCCAGGTAAACTCGTTCATGGTAGTTTTGTACTGGTCGTAGGGCAGCGTTGTGTTGGCATCCGGTGTATTGGCTTTGAACTGTCCGAAACGCGCATCAAAGTCGAGGTTTCCGTTGACATTACGCGAGTCGAAGGCAATACCCTTGCCGTCGAGCGACTTGATTTCAATATTTCCCGTGTCGGCCCTGGCCTGAAACGGACCGTACGAGATGAGTCGGGAGGCGAGTTTGCCTTCCGCCCATTCGAATTCCCCTTTTCCTTTCAGGCCCGATGGCGTCAGAATCAGCGTACCCTTGTGGGTATAGCCTTCTGCCTTGAACAGATCGAATGCTTTTGCCCGGCTTTCCACGTACATGGAGTCTTTGAATGGCAGCCAGTTAACGGATACATTTTCACCTCTTGCCTGAGGAACCTTGACGGCGCTGGTTCTGTCTTCAGCCATAGAGAACCTTCGGGCGGTTCCGGTGGTTTGTTTGGGTTTGAAGAGCAAATCTTCCGATTCGATATCGGCCGTCAGGTACTCGAGCAATCCCTTCCCTTTCAGTCCGCGGTTGCTCAGATCGAGCTCGCCGGTGTAGTTGCCTTTTTTGGTGTAAGTGGGGTACCCGGCCTGGGGAGTGCGGTGAATGAAGCCGAAAGACTTGTCTTCATCGCGCACCACGATAGTTTCACGGAATTTCGGGAAGATAGTGGCCGGAAACAGTTCTCCTTTGAACTGAAGCTGTTCCTTGGTATAACTGTCGAGTCCGTTGAAAGAGAATGGATCCAGTTTGAAGTAAAAGGAGTCGCGTGTATAGGCGCCCGCCTGAATGTCCTTCCGGTCGTAAAACACGTAAGAGTGTTTTTTTGATTGCAGCGACGGGAAGATACCCAAATCTTCTTTACCGGATTTGTTACCCGGGGCATCTACCAGCAGGGCACCACTCACATACTCAAGGTGTGAGTTCATGGCGTTGGCTACCGGCTGTTTGTTTTGGTCGAGTTCGCCGGTGGGCACATAAAAATCGAGGTGGCGCACCGAGTCAAATTCCACCTGAAATTTTTCATAGTTGAAGAACATATCTCGTCCCTGAAACAGCGACATGCCTGCGTAGAGTCGTCCGCCGAACCTCATGTCCCTGTTTTTGAGCAGGGTCAGTTCGCTTTCATCGGGAATGAGTGCCACTTTTTGTCGCTTGCTGAGGTCCACCTTGCGTACGTCATATATTTCTGTCTCCTTGGTTTTCAGGTCGAGCTTTGCATTGGATTTGGAACTTTCGGACACAATATTAATAGCATCGTAGTCCTTTTTGCCCTGACTGGCCAGTGCATAGTGTACCAGTTTGTCGCGCAGTTCTATCTGGTGACGGCTGAAATAATAGTTGATATATCCGTCTTCCACCATCTGTGCCAGCAGGGTCTGGATGCTGGAATAGTCAAATTTGGAATTCAGTTTGAAGGCGAAGGCGTTGTCGGATACCAGTCTGCCGTTATCTTCCTTGTCCTGATCCGATTCGAGCCATACGATGTATAAAACGTTGATCGGGTTTTGCGATGCCAGCCCCTGCATAGCCTGATACTTGCTTGCGTCGTAGTAGTTGCTGCTCTCAAAACTTACCGTTTGCTTGGTGCCGCGCACGCCTATATTCACTCCGATTTCGAGAGAATCCTTGTTCAGGTACCAGGAAATACGGTCGGTGTTGAGGTTCATGTTGTAATAGGAAGAGAAAAAGGGGTTTCGTTCGGACCCCTTGTCGCCCCTTGCAAGCGAGATGACCTGTTTTGGAATATCAACACGAAAGCTGGCTGCCGGATGGAACAGGCTGTCTGTATCCATGTACAGTTTGGCATCTACTCCCTGTGCTACCACACTGACGCCTCTTTTTATGATGAAAAGATCGCCTTCACCGTAGAAGATACGCTGTCTTTTCTTGTTGTAGATGGTCATTCTGGCTGGCTCACCTGTCTTTCCGAAACCATAGAGTGAATTGCCCTCCAGTCGGAAGCCGCCTGTGTATTCGATACCGTCGCCCAGTTTGTTGACGCGCAGTTTTTTGTCGAAGGATTCGAACTTCGGGAAGTTGAAATCGGACAGGGAGTCGGGTCTGGATGTGGCGGACTTGGGTCTGATAACCACATTGTGCTCGAAGCGGCCCGGGACACCCGTCTGGTTGAAGTAGAGCGGATAGAACAGGGTGGCGGTATCGCAGTTGAACAGCGGCTTGTTTGTTTCAATTTTATAGTTGCCGAGTACGGCGTATATGGAGGAGTCCATACCCGCTTCGGCCCACGAGACCTTGCCGCCTTTCCCCCGCCAGACATTGTCGTACGGCAGATAGGCGCCGGAAGTTTTCATGATAACTACGGAGTCAGTCTTTCGGGC
>JBEGNB010000139.1:0-8103 GCA_041182785.1 Bacteroidota bacterium | reverse complement strand
CCTCTGGGCGGCTCCATATACTTCAGGGAGCCCAGCCAGCCGAAACCGGCTACGTATTGCGCGAAGGATGTTTGTCCCTTGATGATGTCACCATTCAGTGGCGTCAGACTTTTAAGCGCCGTAGATACCGGCAGCGGGTAGTTCGGAACATAGCCAATCCAGTTCCAGCCTTCGGAAATCGGGATGTTTACCCCGGCCGGATCCACCGGTGCACCGCTGGTACGGATAGTGTCCGGCTGATCGGCGCGGTACTGGAACAAATGCGAGTAGTCAACAGCGGGCAGCGAGCCCAGCCAGTTTCCGCCGAAGTATTCCGCGAAGGCCGTTTGCGACTTGATCAGGTCGTTTTCGGGGTGATCCAGCGAGGCGAAAGCCATGTCGAGCGACGGATCGGGATAGACCAGATTGAACGACAGCCAGTTCCAGCCCGTCGAGAGCGGAATATCGCGACGAATCAGGCTGTTCGTGTGCAGCACCGTCGGATTGCCGATGGTACCAACGATATTGTCAATACCAAACTCGAAAGTTTCGATCAGATCCACAAAACGCAGACAACTGGAAGCATCCCAGATCTCCAGTACAATTGGCTTCCCGTCGTCTTCCGGATTGCCGAAGATGGTCAGAAACACCCGGTACTGGGTACCTGCGGGCGGGAGCGTGGGGAGGAGCTGTACACTGCCCAGTCCGCGTAATTCACCGTCAATGAACGCGGCAATGATGTCGTCTTCATCGGTACTCAGCGTGCCTTCAATATCGAGTTTCAGTGTGAAGTTCATGGAACCCGAGTACTGCGCAGGATCGAACGTCCACTCGGGCGGGCGGCACATCACGCGGCAGCGCACAGGCATTGGTTCGTTGCCCAGCGGAGTGATGGCAAAAATAGTGTCCGAGTAAATGCCAAAACTGAGGTTGTTGTCGAACACAAAACTGATATCTTCATAGGCGCCCGGTGCAACAATACCATTCAGCGGGCCCACACTCACCCAGTCGGGTACGCCCGACAGTTCGTACGACAGAGCCTGCCCACCCGTATTCACGAGCTGACGGGTTACCGATACCACATCTTCGGCATACTTGTTTACCTTCACATTGCCGCCGCTCCAGCGCATCGGATTGCGGTCAACGAAAAACTCCCAGCTTTTATGGACAAACAGATTTCCGGCCAGATCCTGAATGTTGTCCACTTCCACCCGAAGCACTTTGTTCTCAATGAACTTGTTGGGTACATTCGGAACAATCACAATCTTGTCGCCGCTGCAGGTGATAACGGCATCAATTAGTTCGCCCGTTTCGGTATTATACAGGCCCACATTATTGTTATTGAAGAAATCGGCCTGGATAAGTTGACCACATCGGATCGGCTCATTGAACTGAATACTGATCTCGTCGCCGGCAGCCAGCACTCCATCGGCCGGTTCGGGTGTACCCAGAATTTCGGGAGCGGTGCGTTCGATTTTACCCTTTACCACCTTTGAAATACCCGGGTTCTGAGCGCCGAAGCACTGAGAAACCGTGCGAATTTCATAAAGACCATCCTGCAGGCCCTGTGTATTCCAGGGTACAATAGTGAATACCGGACCGAGGTCAGCCTTCTGAATTTCGGCGATATTAATCCAGGCTCCATCGCCCTGAGAGCGGCGGTACTGCACCCGCATCAGTTCCAGGTCCGTATCGTTGATATCATATTCAGCTACCGTGATATTCAGTATGTTACCATTGGCGGGTAGCAGTACCCAGTCCTGCAGCGGAAAAGTGGTGGAGACCATGCTGCAAGGCTCGAGGAAGAAGACATCGAATTCGAGTTCTTTGTAAAATTCATCGTCGGGGTCAATACCGAGGGCATCGGCGCGTTCCACCTCACAGTCAGAGAAGTAACCCACGCGAAGATTTTCATACGTGAAAGCTACCGGGCCGCGGGCCACCGTCATAGTAACCTCCACACTTTCACCGAAAGGAACACCAACATTCAGTGAGGCAAGTCCGTTGAACCTGATGATTGCACCGTCGGGGTTATTCTCCTGCAACGCCTCCAGTGTGTAGAGTTTCGTTTCTTCAGACTGGCTGGTATTACCCAGAAATAGTTTGAACACTGCCACATCATTCATTGGTACGTTCACAGCCACCTGTTTGTCGGCAGAAAAGTAAACTCCTTCACGCGCCTGCGTGTTGGGCTCATGCGGGCACTGCGACTGGCCGCTCACCAGATCGAATACCGGAGTACCGTATGCACGATCCTTTTTGACATTCACGGTGAAGTTGTCGCCGATATCATCGTCTGCCAGCGCAAAGCCCACCGTTCTGAACTGAGTCTCTGTATTGGTAGTGCTTGACGACTCGGATGAGGTAATACCCATTGTAATACCTCCTCCCAAACCGATACCATTCACTTCAATACCATACTCCTGAATGAAAGCCGAACTGAATTCTACTGTCCACTCATTCGTGACTGATTTGGTCAGTTCCGTGCTTTCAGATTCTTCATATACCAGACCGGCATCAAACGACAGGTTTTGGGAGAAAACTGCTTCATTTTTTAACTTTTTATTCAGATCGATGATTTCCTGCCAGCGGTCGGCACTTTTCTGATCACCAATAGTAATCAGGTTGGGGATAACCACGTTTTCAATCTGATATTCCGAGTAGATAAACGTGGTGGCAAAACCGTCGGGAAAAACAAACAGACCTTTGTCCAGATAATAACTGCAGTTGGTGCTATCCCAGACCAACTCGTCGGTAATCCCGAAAATATAGTTGATGGCACCACCCATATACACATCACCGCCCATTGAACTGCCTACAACAAGATCATTATCGCCTGTGGAGATAACCTGCGTAGTGGTGAAGCAGGTTTCCGATTCATTGGTAGTCAGATTATTATACGTGGTGGTGGAAGCAACCGTGAAGTCGGCAGTGGCTTCGACTTCAAGTTCCACTTCTGCACCCAGACCGACACTTGTTGTCAGATCGGCGCCCAAAGACAAAGTAGCTTCGATATCCTGGTTATCGCCATAGGATGCCGAATACGACCATGCCTGACATGTGGTGGACCCTTTTTCGATGAATGAATAACTGGCGTCACCCGGGGGATCGCGCAGAATAAGGGTAGGAATAGACGGAGAAGTAGTAGCAAAAGTAGCCTGACGCGGACGCCTGCCGAGTACTACTGTATTTAGTGTAGCGGTAGCTTGCTCGTCATGTACCTCGGCGGTCACCTGCAGCGTTTTCAGGTACGGACTCACGATATTCGGTCCTCCAGCCTTGAATTTGTATTTGAACTGGCCGCCTGTCATGAGTGTGTCAAACTGCGACAAATCGGCAATATCGTTGTTTATCGTCAGCATGGCGCTGTCGAGATAACAACTGCCACCGTGGTAAGATTCATACACCTTGACAGTGGTTTGCTCCGTACCAGCCTGGCTAAGCATCGGCAATCCGCACAGATTGGTCGTCAGGGGCGACATTTCCACCACTGGTGGTGCCAGATAGATAAAATCAACCGTATCGTTCTGTGTTCTCAGGTCAACAGTAAAGCCTCCCTTGTTCTGGAAATACGTGTAGATGACAGGATTGGAGTGTTCAACAACTGAAACCGTCACCGAATCGGGCGGGATACCAGTAAAATTGAACTTCCCGTTCGGATTTTCCAGTTGAATTATTTTTTCAAAACATCCATTCAGCGTAGCCACCTTCACCTTCACAATGGATCCATCGGGTATTACTGATTTTCGGCAGGTAGCATTACCGGCCATCTGGCCTGAAACAGTGCGTTTTGTCTGGTTTCGGAACAGAATACCGGATACAGGCGTTGAAATATCTTCAATTTCCCAGAAAGCTGGATAAAACGTATGGTCTTCATACCTGGGTGAGAGCTTCACCGTAGCGCCGGGTTCGAAATCAACAGAAAACCGTCCTTCTTCATCCGTATAAATTTGCGGGATATTGGATTTGCCGTTCACTAATATTTCCACCCTTTTCTGGAAACAGTTGGTATTCTCGAATCGCACGTACCCGCTAACCGGAATTGTACTCTGATCGGTGAAGTCCACCTGATCAGTACTGGTATTACTGGGATTCAGACTAACAAGTCGCGAAACAGGTGTAAACTCGTGAGGCAGAACATTGCTGATGGAGGCCACCGTGCTCCAGAGTGCGCCGTGCAATGTGCCTGAACCGGTCAGTTCGGTACCCATATCCTTCACAAATTCACCTGAACCTTCATTCAGATTGAAATAGACGCGCAGGTTGGGACTGGCTTCATCGGTTCCCGTGCCCGCGTACGCTTGTATATCCGGGAGTGTGAGGGCACCCTTGAAGAAGGCTACCTCGTCAACCAGTCCTGTGAAGTAATCGGCATGACTGCTGCCAACAGCGCGCGCACCCAGTTTCCAGATACCATTGCTCACGGCCCAGTTGGAGGCAGAGAATGTTTTTTGGTTCAGGAAAGTCCCGTCGAGGTACGTTTTTATGTAAAGAGAGCTGCCATTGGATATCATCGTGAGTGCCAGGTGGTGAAACCCCATACCTATAGAACCGAGCGACTCGGTTGTGCCATTGATCAACAGTTCGAGTACCCCGGAATTGAGGCGGAGTATCAACGGATTACCGCTGGCATCATTTTGGCTCAGAATTACCTGTTTCCCGCTGAAGTCGAATGCCTTGAACGTGACTGTCAGCGAAGCGGTGTCGGTCAGTTTAAAGCCGGTCAGATCGGCATAATCTTTATTGGCGGCATTGAATTCGAGCGACTGGTTGAAATAAAAATTCTTGCTTGCCTTCGCAGTAAAGGTTGCACCAGCACCATAATTCACCCCTTCAATCTTGTAAAATCCTGTTTCGTCGGTCACTCCGGCATTTACCACGGCGGGTTTGTCACTTGTCCAGGCAGCCCCGCAGAAATACATCTTTATCTTGTTGACAGAAATATTGAATGCCTTGCTGCCCACCCCTTCATCAAATTTCCAGTAGGATACCAGTCCGGGTGTTTCCGCGTGGGTGGTCTGGTTCATCAGCATCTGGAGTTCAGTCTGAGGGAGTTGGCGGTTAAAAAAGCGAAGCTCGTCCAGCTTTCCGACATAGCGTCCGCTCCCGTCGCTCTTTTGACCCAAAAATAGCGGACCAGTGCCGCGACTAATGGTCGTCACAGCCGTTCCGATCAGTTCACCATCCACATATAGCAGTACAGAGGAACCGTTGTATGTCGCGGCGATGTAATGCCATTGATCGGCAGTGCCTGCGGGAAAAGTATAATCCATTGTAGTGGACTGCCCCGCTCCCCGGCCGATACCGAAACGTATGCCCTTGCCGGCTGCGGCAGGCAGTGTGTGGAGCCACCAATTCTGACGGGAAATACTTCCGAAATCGAAAATAGCCGTTCCGTTGTTGACATTATCGAGTTTAACCCAGCAGGAAAGCGTGAATTCGCTGGTGGGGAACACAGGGCTGTATTCAGAAAATGCCATACTGTTCCCATCGAAACTGACAGCTGCACCGAACGTAGGTTCCAGCCTGACAACCGCACCCGCAACTGCGTTGTTGCTAAATGTTTTGACCTGACCGGTGATACTGCCATTCGGATTGAGAAAACCCAGGGAGTTTCCCCGGGAACCCTCGCCGAAAGTGTTCACACCAGCCACCTCATAGGTGTAAAACCTGCCTGCCAGTACATTAAAGTCAATGAAAGAGAAGGTTTCTCCGTCAACTGAGGCGAGCAGTGAGCCATTCCGGTAAATCTTGTATGCAGTGGCGGCTGGAGAGAGCGGATCAGGCGTCCAGTCTATCTGAATCCGATCGTCGAGATCGCCTTCACTGGCCAGCACAACAGGTGCAGAAGGCGGCAACAGGAAGGTGGACCAAAAACCGGCAGACAACGTATATTGCTGATTGATAGCAGAACCAATCACCATTTGCCCTGCCGTTGCGTTCAACCGAAGTTGCTCCTGATTGAACGAACCCTCTACTCCTCCATAATTGAAGAACACCTGACCGGTAAGATAGTCATCGTCGGTGAAGGTAATACAGTTGGGACTATTTTGCGATCGTACCGCCCCTGAAGACAAGAGCAGCAGCAGCAAAATATATATGGGTATGTGCGTTTTTTTCACAGTTGAATTTCATTTTATGATGAAATAATCTGAACACTCATGCGAAATTTATCGCTTGGAAGCACTGCTGTCGAGAAGCGCTTCCAGTTTGGCGAGACGTTCGTTCACCGATTCACTGGCGCGAAGTATGAGCTCGTATTTACTGCGCAGTTCGGCATTTTCGGCGCGGAGTTCTTCCACCTGACGGGCTAACTCCTGCGTGGCGGATACATTCAAATTATGAATACTGTTATAGTCAACTTCCTTGAAATCACCTGTTTCTTTTCCGTAAACAAAAAATGGAAACGGCTGCTCCGGCTCGCCCTTTTCCTCCCAACCGCTCACCGTGAACGTCCGGTCGCTGCCAACTGCGACTACGTCAAATATTTCCTGATTATTTGAGAGGTAAAGCCTTACCCTGTCGCCAACCTGAAGTTTATGCGGGTTGCGGAGCGTGAAAGTCGCCTGATCCCCGCTAATATCACACTTGAGTGCACACTCGTAGATGTCGGGAACCACATCCGACATGGTTTTAACTGCAACGGGATATACTTTTTCCACCTCCTGAGCTATAAATCCTTTGGTGGGGCGCACGCCGAATTTTACAGTATCAATGTACTTGTAATCAGCGACCCGCAGTTTCATCAGTGTTTCAAGATCGCTGAAGCTGCTACTCGTACGAACATCTTTTTTTATTCGGGCATCGGAAAAAATTCGGATAGCGGTTGTACGTATAGACTTTTCAACTGATAATCCAATGTCCTTGCTACCGCCCACATCACTAGTCCAGGTAGGCCCCTGGCCTGGATATTCTGTTTTCCAGTGTGGTGTTGTAGTGATACTCTCAAATCCACTAATGTAAACATGTTTGGTAAATGCTGTAAAATTTTCAGAGCAAGCTATATGTGTGGCTGCCCCCCGAGCAAGGATCAGGTTTTCACCACCTTGAGATGAAATAAGATTTTTAACGAAAAGGGCTCCACCTACAGCCGCTCCTCCCGATAATTCTGTAACTCCTGTTACCTTTACGTCTCCTGTAACAGACAAATCACCTGACACAGTCTCATCCCCTGTTACAGTTGAATTGCCTGATACAGTTGAATTGCCTGATACAGCCATATTTCCTGTTACACCCACACCCGAATCCGTTGTTTTTAATCGTTCCTGTCCTTTACCCACCAATCGGGTGTGCAGTGCACTCCCGCCGTCCACATTTAAAAAACCGCTACTAATATCCACCTCTGCTACCGTCGTTCCCTGTTTAAGCTGGAGTATGGGACTCTTACTGCTGGCAGAACTCACCAGAATAGTGGCATCTCCGCTACTGCCGTCGTTCACATGCAGTTCAACACCTGACTGGGGACTGGCGGTACCGACTCCCACCGGTCCGGCAGAAGGGAAGGTATTGCTCTGGCCGATTAACGCCCGTGCATAAGGGGCACTGGTAAGGCGAAATCTGGGTATCATTTCAGAGCCACCATCAACAGAAATTCCCACAAAATAGGGAACATTGAAGGCTGCATCGAGTGGAGTAGACACACCGAGCAGCGCACTGTAAACACCACCCACCACTTTGATATTATTCTGTGTCTCGGTCCAGACAGGGGTTCCACCTGATTCGGCGGTATATAGCCTGAAGGTCATGCTGTAGTTGCCGTCTGACACGGCAGTTCCGCTTGAATTGCGGATTGTACCCTGCAAGCTCAGAGTTGACTGAGCTTCAATTCGGGAAGTGAACAGGACACACGTTGCAACGAAGAACAGATGCAGGAGAAAATTTTTCATACTTGGGAAAATTTAGTGTGATTGAAAAAACTCCTGCAAAATTCCTGTTAACGATATGAATGAGCACTTTTTGGCATTACTGAATAACTACCATAAGCCCGAAAACAGGCTACCGGTTTACTACTGCAAGAGAACCAGCCAAAGAAATTTAATATAATATTTTATATTTTTATAAAAATTAAAATATTATTTTTTATAAAGAATGAATAAACGAAGCCAGATTTTCGTCCGGACTCAG
>JBEGNB010000138.1:0-11085 GCA_041182785.1 Bacteroidota bacterium | reverse complement strand
GATAATAGCAGGATACCGTCGCTTTGTACGGCTGGTCTGCCGGATTTACACTACTTTTGAGGCAAACTGGATTCAATTTGATTATTTACGAAGACAATCACCTGCTTGCAATGAATAAACCCGCCGGCTTGCTCGTACAGGGCGATAAAACCGGCGATAAAACGCTGATTGATGCGGGTAAAGAATACCTCAGGGAAAAATACCACAAACCCGGTGCAGTTTTTCTTCATCCGGTTCACCGAATTGACCGCCCTGTGAGCGGCGCTGTACTGATGGCCCGCACCGACAAGGCGCTTGGAAGGCTCACGCAGATGTTTCGTGATAAAAAAGTAGTCAAAACTTACCTGGCTCTGGTACTAAACCCTCCTGAAAATCAGTCAGGTATGTTGAGGCATTTTCTGCTTAAGGACGAACAGAAGAATATGGTAACAGCGTATAACTCGCCATACAGGGATGCAAAAGAGAGTATAACCATCTACAGAGTTGTAGGACACTACAATCAGCTTACACTGCTCTCGGTACAGCCCGTTACAGGCCGTTCTCACCAGATAAGGGCTCAACTGTCGGCTACAGGATGCCCTATCGCCGGCGATGTGAAGTATGGAGCTCCCGTGCCTCTGGCAGATGCATCCATAGCCCTGCACAGCCACACCATTGAGTTGCAGCACCCGGTCAGGCAAACACCGCTGATAATCACAGCCGTACCCCGGGGGCCGGTCTGGGATAGTCTGCCAGATTTTATGTAAGGCTATATTTTGGGTTTCGGCATGGCCAGTGCCGTCTGTACCTGTTTCCATACCAGGCTGGCAACAAGCTGGTTCCCCTTCATATTCAGGTGTACGCCATCAGTGGTAAGTACGCTGCTGTACCGGTCGCTCTCGTTGTTTTCAGCACTGTATGCTGTAAACGCCTTGCGGAGATCGGCTACCGGGCAGCCTTTGTCACTGGCCAGTTTTCTGATGATATCGGAATAGGAATCCAGTTCCTTGTCAAGCGGATTTACCCCGTTCTTTTTCTCGCCTATGCACGCGGGCGTACACATCACGACCCTGATACCGCGCTGATGAAAGCGGGTGATCAACGCATCATAAAATTTTTTGAATTTGTCTGCGTCGGTACCCGTTCCATGGGTTTGTTTGTGCCATACATCATTAACTCCGACGTAAACGACCACCACCTGAGGCTTTTTGGCCAGTACGTCAGATTCCAGGCGAAGGTAAAGATCATACACCTTGTTGCCGCTGATGCCCGCACCTATCAACTCGTATTTGTCAGACAAATTGAGTACACTCAGCGAGTCGCGCATCTGGTCAATGTATCCGCCCTTCTGAATACCAGCTTCTGTGATACTATCCCCGAAGAATACCACCCGGGTTTTCTTTTTGTCTGAAGTGAAGGAAAGCATAACAAGCGCAAGGAATGGAAGCACCAAAGATGTGATTTTCATAATGACCCGGATTATGGGTTGCCGGTACCCGTTTAAGAATAAAAAAAGCCACAAACCTGTAAGCCGGATTCTGTTCTCCCGACGAATCGGGAGTCTTTGTCATTTATCTGGCCCCGGTTTCCCGGAGTCTGCGCTGCCTACCCCCCCTGCCCCCGGTTTCCCGGAGCTGCGCGAGCCACACATAAACAGGGTGTACATGGCATTTCAACCCGCAAGGTTTATCCACTGCCGCGGTTGCCCGAAGCAGTCGTGCGCTCTTACCGCACGTTTTCACCCTTACCTCCGTAGAGGCGGTAATTTTCTGTGACACTTTCTATGCCCCCGACAAATCGGGAGCTCCGCCCGTTAGGCGGTGCGGCGCTCTGAGTTGTCCGGACTTTCCTCCCCGAAAGGCGACAAAGCGGTTTGTGGCATGGCAAAGGAAAGATGTTTTGACCTGATTTGAAATTATTTTGTCCCGTATTCTGCATTATTATCATGAAAAAGCCGTTCTTGTGGATAACTTTTGTCAAAACAAGGCGCTTCTCAATAGAATTGGCATTATTTTTAATCTATTGACATCAGGTATAGGTATTTTTGCCACACAAAATGGCAGGTATTCATACTCTGTCACCAGCCCCCGATTCCGCTATTGCAAGATATGATCAAGCGTCTGATATTATACGCTATAACACTATCCGTTTTACTGGGCCTTGCCATAAAATCGGGTCAGTTGGAAGAAAACAGCGCCCTGCTTGGACAGCATGCGCGCACGATTTCTGTGTGGCTGGATAACCAGCTCAAAGAAGCTTCTTCTGTTATTTTGCCTGCCACCGGGGTGGAAGACAAGCCCTACACGGTTATCATCCACAGAGCTGATTCTATTTCATACTGGACCAATACCCGGGCTCTTCCGCCTGCCAGAGAGTTGAAAAAATGGTCAGTAAATCCCGGAATCCGGCTGGTATCGCTGCCATCCGGCTGGTTCCTGGCTAAAACAGATGACCGAGGCGACGGAACTCACAAATCAATCGTAATACCGGTCCGTTATGCACTGGATTTCAGCAGTTCTGACGATAGGCTGATATTTCCGGCCGACCCCGGCATTTCGTCTGCACTTCAGGTTTCATCCGGTAAAACCGAGTGGCCCGTAATGGCAAACGGAACAACTGTTTGCTGGCTTTCTGCAAACGGACCTCTCCAGACGGGCTGGATTCTCTGGCTCAAATTCGCAGCATGGACCCTCTTCTTTCTGGTGTCATTCCGTTTTCTCAATGAAATAGCCCGTACTTTACCTGGTAAAGCGGGCACGGTACTAATCCTGTCTGTAATCGGCGGACTGCTTGTTTATAACATGCTTTCGTCCTGGGCATCAACGGCATTCGCCGGGATTTCAGTCTTCAACCACCGATTCACCGGAGACTCATTGATTGGTTTGTCAGTCGGCGACTGGTTTGTCAACGCTGCGTTGTTCGCTGCCCTGATGGCGTACGTACACAGAAACTACTCCCCCAGACTCCTCCCAAATCTCGGGTTTGGTCCGAAAGCAGGTGTGGCTGTTTTGTGTAATCTGGCCCTGCAGGCAGCTGTCCCGCTGGTCATGGCCGTCTCCGGTCAGCTGGCAGGCAATAATGGAGGCTTCAACTTCGATCGTTTTCTGGATCTCGGAATCAACGGATTTGTTGCCCTGGGCGGACTGCTGATTTTTATGGCGGGCCTTTTCCTCTTCGGCCACAGGATGATGCTGACGGTGCGAAATCTTGAATTGTCCCGGTCTGTACGACTGGCTATCACACTCGGAGTATCGCTGGCGGTTGCTGTAATTGCCGCCTCTGCAGGATTATCCCCTGTCACCGCAGGTATTATCGCCATTATTTATGCGGGTGCCATGGACACATTCGTGCACTGGCAGGATAACGGATTCGGATGGGTTGTGATGTGGACGCTGCTTTTCGCAGGCGGGGCATCGGCGCTGCTGCAAAGTGAAAGCGAAAATAATGACCGGTTACGGCGCCTCCGATATGCGGAAGAACTCGTATCGGAAAGAGATACCGCCATTACTGAGAAGATTCTCCCCGCCTTCCTCGCCGAATTGCGCGCTGATTCAGGTACTATAGCCCAGGTTCTGAAACCATGGCCTTTCAAGGCAGAAATAGAAGAAATGCGCGCCGCAGTCAACGGCATAATGATCAGGCAGAGTTATCTCTTTCAGCACTACAAATTAAAAGTAGGCGCATTCGATCAGGATAATCAGTCTGTAATCTCGGGTCAGACTCTTGGTTACGAAGAAATTGTCACCGATAACTGGTCGAAAGCTCAGAAAATCGGATCTGACTCTGATATACGTTTCCTGCGCGGAGATGACGGCAAGTTCAGGTATCTCCTGCATCTTTCTGTTTTCAGGGCCTCCGATGCCTCTCAACAGGTTCAACTGTTTGTAATTCTTGAACACGATTATCTGGCTAACAATCAGGCGTACACCCGGATACTGCAGCATCGTCAGTATAAAGACATGGATCAGCTCTCCGGCTACTCTTTCGCGGTTCAGAAAAACGGAAGGATTCTTGTTGAACAGGGACGAGGCTGTCTGCCGGCACTCTCCTCCACCAAAATTCAGAAAGGACAGTCGGAAGAAATAGAGTCGGGCAGTCGCGTGGATGCCGTAGCCAGAAGTTTTGATGGAACGGTCCTCGCTGCCGTAGGTCATGCCAACACCGGGTGGCTCAGGCATATCTATCTGTTCTCTCTGCTCTTTACACTTGTTTCATTACTCCTGCTGGCAACGGCGTCGGCCAATTCACTGCTGAATTTCCTGCCCGAAGAGTACGATTTCAGGCTCACTGCAAAGGGGTCTCTCGCCCGGCGTATTCACCTCTGGAATGTTTCTCTGCTGGCTGCAGCATTCCTTGTTGTCGGCTTCCTGACCTACAGGCACTTCGCCAACAGCGCCCGCGAAACGGCAAGGGCTGACTTCGCATACAGAGCTGAAGCAATACAAAATCACCTTGAGGCTCCACTGCTCAATCTGAGGGATTCCAGCGGTGCTGTAAGCACTTCCTCTCTCGTAAGATCGTTTACGGAAATTACAGGCAGTCTCGGAGCAGATGCCAACCTGTACGACACACAGGGCGAAATGTTGTTCAGTACACGAAAGGATCTTGTATATCTGGGCATCATCTCACCCAAAATGAATAAAATGGTGCTGGAGAACCTCCAAAAAAACAGGTCTCCGGAACTGGAAATCCGGGAGGCAGTCGCAGGCATACCATATATTGCCCAGTACAGGCCTTGCCTGAGCGCCTCCGGTGATTTGCTCGGCTTCATTGGCGTGCCCAATCCCGATTCCCGGGTGCAGATTGGTACAGAAGTAAGCAACTTCATCGGTATGCTCGCCAGTCTGTATGTTTTTCTGCTGCTGATTGCCTACGCAGTCACGTACGCCCTCTCCCGGTCTATTATCCGGCCGCTGAGCCTGCTCTCCGAAAAGGTGCAGGAACTCAAGTTTACCGACAAAAATGATCCGCTTGTTTATGCGGGCGATAACCAGGACGAAATCAGTGAGCTGATTGCCCGCTATAATACTATGGTAGCCAAACTGGAAGATTCAAAGTTGCAGCTGGTTCGGCTCGAAAGGGAAGGTGCCTGGAGAGAAATGGCTCGTCAGGTAGCCCACGATATCAAAAACCCGCTCACAACCATGAAGTTGTCCATGCAACAACTGGAGAGGGTCTCAAGTAATCCCGAGCAGGCCGCAGCGTATCTCAGAAAGGCTATCACACGTCTTATCGAGCAAATTGACTCACTCGCACAAATCGCCTCGGAGTTTTCCATGTTCGCCAATCTGGATATTCGGCAAAAAAGTGATGTGGTGGTGAACGAGGTGGTGGAAAATGTGCACGACCTGTTTAGTGAACAGCGAAATGTTCATCTGGATTTATCCATGCCCAAGGAAGCACTACATATCATGGGCGACAAGAATCACCTGATCAGGGTGTTCAATAACCTGGTTATCAATGCAATACAGGCTATTCCTTCCGACAGGGAGGGTAGAATCAATGTAGCCGTACTGAATCAGAACGGGCTGGCAGTGATCAAGATAAGTGATAACGGTGGCGGTATTCCGCCGGAAATCAGGGATCGTGTGTTTGAGCCCAATTTTACTACCAAAACATCGGGCAGTGGTTTGGGTCTGGCAATCTGCAAGAAGATTATTGAGGCACACGACGGCAATATCCGCTTCGAAACCAGAGAAAATGAAGGAACCGACTTCTTTGTGGAAATTCCGGTCTCGTCAGTGGCCTGATGTCCTGATAAATTGCCGGCAGGCCTCGTCAAGCATCTGATAAACTGCCTCAAACCCGTTGTCGTCGTAGTACGGATCGGGTACGGAGCGTTCTTCCCCAGGGTGCGTCTCGTCAAGTATGAGGGAAACTTTGCTCCGGTGAGCCTCATTCCCGGCCAGACGGAGCACATCTCTTCTGTTGTTCACGTCCATAACAAATATCCGGTCGAATCGGTCAAAATCATCCGGATGAAACTGCCTCGCCCGCTGGTCGGTAATGTCAATACCATATTTTCTTCCTACATGTATGGAGCGCTGATCAGGCAGCTCTCCGGCGTGCCAGTGCCCCGTTCCTGCACTGTCAACAGTCCAGGACAAACCGGCTTCTGTTGCCCGCGCTTTCATAATTCCCTCAGCAAGCGGACTGCGGCAAATATTGCCCAGACATACCATCAGTATCTTCATGGGAAAAATGGTTTACCACTTTCTTTTGCCAAGACTTAGCAGGGTGGCAGCAAAAAAGAAAGCAATTACGGATAAGAAGTAGATAATGTCTCTGGTGTCGAGAGAACCCCTGCTGATGGAGTTGTAATGATAGTCAATCCCCAGCGACTGGATAATATCGTCGGTTTTGCCGAAAAATATCGGTAACCTGCTCAGGTAATCAAAAGCCAGATACACGAAGAAACACAGAAAAGTGGCCAGTACAAAAGCTACTATCTGGTTATTGGTCAGCGAACTGGCAAAAATCCCTATGGAGACAAATGCCCCCGCCAGGAAGAGCAGTCCGATGAAAGATCCCATGGTGCCTCCGAAGTCAATATTGCCTTGCGGAGCACCCAGCTGCCATACAGAAAAGTAATACAGCCAGGTAGGCAGGAGTGCTATTACCACGAGTACAAATGCCGCCATGAATTTCCCCCCCACAATCTGCCAGTCGGTCACGGGGCGTGTGACGAGCAGCTCTATAGTGCCACTCTGCTTCTCTTCTGCCAGCGAACGCATGGTTACGGCTGGTATCAGAAACATGAAAACCATGGGGGCTATCCCAAAAAGCGTATCCAGAGAGGCATAATTGCCATCCAGAATACTGAATTCAGGGAAAACCCACATGAGAAGCCCCATGATGACCAGGAATGTGCCAATGACGACATAGCCAATCAGGGAAGCAAAAAAAGCATTGATCTCTTTCAGAAATACAGGAATCATGTGCGACAGAGTTTAACAGGGTTTTATCTGGTGAGCTGCTGGAATACGTCTTCCACACTGAACACTTCCTTGTGCAGCTCCAGCAGGGTAAGCTGATTCCCGACAGCAAAAGCAAATACATCTGCCCGTATATCCTGTGAGGCATCCGAAGTCAGCTTCCAGCGTCGCTCTCCGATACGCTCAACCGATTTTACACGCTTTATACCCGAAAGTTGCTGTGCGTTTGTTTGCTCGGCAAACTCAACGGTAACTACACTCTGCCCCACAAATTGCTGCTTGAGTTGCTGAATGGGTGCATCAGCTACAAGCCGCCCTTTATTGATGATAATCGCACGGTCACATACCGCCTCCACCTCCCCAAGGATATGTGTTGACAGAATGACTGTCTTTTCCTTTCCAAGGTCTTTGATTAATTGCCGTATCTCGACAATCTGGTTCGGATCAAGGCCGCTGGTAGGTTCATCCAGAATGAGTACATCCGGATTGTGCAACATGGCCTGTGCCAGTCCGACCCGCTGACGGTAACCTTTCGACAATTCTCCGATTTGCTTGTGCCGGTGACTTGCAAGGCCCGTACGTTCTACCATTTCGTCCACCCTGGCCGATACTTTGGCCACCTTGTGCAAGCCGGCAGTAAATGTGAGGTATTCTCTGACGTACATCTCCTTGTACAGGGGGTTGTGCTCTGGCAGGTAGCCTATGCGCGCCCGCGAAGCCATGGTGTCTGCGGTCACATCGAACCCGCAGACCTCTACCTGCCCGCTGGTGGGCGGCAGATAGCCGGTTATAATTTTCATGGTTGTCGTTTTCCCCGCGCCGTTGGGCCCGAGGAAACCAAGTACCTCCCCCTTGTGTGCCTCGAAGGAGATTCCGTCAACAGCTCGCTGCGACTCGTACGTTTTTACAAGTTCTGATACTTTTACCGACACTGGGATAGCTGATAACTGCATGACCGCCGCCCGACCCCGGCTGCCCGGGACAAGTCCGGTGGCGGATATGCTTCAGATGAACTGATTTTGCAGGTGCAAAATTATGGAAAAGAGTTGGGTCTTACGCTTCAAGGAACTTTTCGACAGCAACTAATCACTTAATTTTTCGTTTATCCGGCATGAAACGGCTTCTTTTGTATTGTGTCCTGCTGTGTGCGGTTCCTTCGGCTTCTCTGGCACAGCCCCATCGTATTTTTGATGAATTGCTCAAAAAGCATGTTGATGCCAATGGAAAAGTAAATTACAAGGGCTTCAGGCAGGATATGGCCCTGCTTGATGAATATTGCCTGCAGCTCGGGAATAACCAGCCGGCCGACTCCTGGACAAACGGGGAAAAAATGGCCTACTGGATTAATGCCTATAACGCCTTCACCATTCGGTTAATTGCTGAAAACTACCCGGTTACCAGTATTATGCAGCTGGATGGCGGCAAAACCTGGGATGTCAGGCGTATTTCTCTTGGAAACCGCAAGTACAGCCTGAATGAAATCGAAAATGACATGCTGAGAATGCAGTTCAGGGACCCGCGTATTCACTTTGTCATCAATTGTGCCGCCAAAGGTTGTCCGCCTCTCTGGAACAACGCTGTGACTCCAGCGAATCTGGAAAGAGCTCTTGAAGAACGCACCAGGGCCTTCATCAATAACCCAAAATACAACACCCTGAACGCTGATGGCGCCAGGGTGTCGAAAATTTTTGAGTGGTATGCCGCCGATTTTGGCGATCTGAAGTCTTTCCTGAGCAGATTCAGTGGTATCCGGTTCAGGAAAGATGCCGTTTTGACATATCGTGAATACGACTGGTCGCTGAACGACACACCCTGACCTTACTTCATCTTGCGGAACTCGCGCTGGAATACCTCTTCCAGCTGGTTTGCCTTGAGATTTTTGGCCACGATCGTCCGGTCTTTGTTCAAAATGTAGAGTTCCGGTGTGATATCTACATAATATTTGCCGTAAATGGCCCGGTTTGTCGGGTCAAATACGTTGGTAAAGGTGAATCCGTATTTGCGGAGAAACTCTTTCCACTCTTCATCGGTGGTGTTCACGGCAATACCGTAGAAGTCAACACCGCGGTCTTTCCATTTTCTGTAAATAGCTTCAATCTCTGCGGCATCTTTCTGACAGTGCTCACAGTCGGGGTTGAACATGAGCACCACAATCAGCGGAGCTTTTTTCTCGTATATAGAGCGCATCTGTCCGGTGGGATCCGGCGCAACAACATCCGGACCTTTTCTGCCCATCAGACTGGCCTCCATTTCTGAAACGTGCTTGCGCAGTTTTTCCAGATTTTCATGTGTGTCCCAGGTTGCCAGTTCGTCGGTGAAGTAATTCTTGATAATATGCACGTAAACAGCCTCTCCGTCCATCACGGTTGTTTTGGTGTTTTCGTGGGTAAGGGCGATAAAGTTGGTGAAAAACTTGAAGTAGGCCGGATAGGGCAGCGCCTTTTTGACCAGGAAATCTGTAGCCTTGATCAATGAATCGGGGTGCTGTGTGGTCAGTTCTTTGATGTAGCGCTTCAGTTTGTTCACTACCACGGGTGTACGGAGCAGTCTTTCATCGCTGAAGTCAACATTGTCCCACAAGCGGTTTCTATAACTCACTACCTGCCTGATGGTATCGGTTTGCCCGTTGGGTTTCTTGAATTCGAGAAAATCGGGATTCTGCCCGGCAAATTTGAATTTGGTAAAGAACGCATTGGGATTTTGTTTGAATACGCCATCCAGATACGTCTTTCGTTCTGCTACCAGCTGGTCCTGACGAGCTTTGGCCTGTTTGTATTCCGGTGAGTCAGGTGTCAGTTTCTTGAGCTGCTCGGCGAGCTGATTGAGTTCTGGTTCCTGAGCAACCTGAAAGCGATTGGTCTGGTAAAAAAGATCTGTATTCAGACTGCCCTGTACCTGTAGCGATCCCAGGAAATCGGATGACTTGGCTCTGATGGTGACAAACTGCTCGTTATTGTCAAGCAGTATGGAGAAACTCTTGTTGCCCGGGAGCAGAAATGTATAAAGCCCTGCCGGAAGGGGCGATTTGCGCCTGAGTATAAAATGCCCCGTGGCGTCAATGATCGCCGTGTCGGCGATGTAGTTCTGGTCGCCATACATACCAACGACCTTGGTGGTTCCTGCAGTGATACCCTCGATGAATGCCTCAATACGGGTCGAATCAGCCGTACTCTGTGAAAAGGCCACAGTAGTGCAAAAGAGTGCAAAGAACAGGATGAATCTCAGTTTCTGTGCCAGCATATTTTTAAAGTGTTTTTGAATAGAAAGTGCAAAAGTAAGGGCACATACGGTGGTATGCCTGCCATTTGATAACTGTTTGCAAAAACAAGTGAATCAGCCCCGGGTTCACTTGCCAGTCAGTATTCGCCACAATACTTCCATATCGCGGGAAACTTCCCAGTCGCGGGCATAGAAAAAATGTAACCGGCTGATAGTGGAAATATCATACCCGGCCAGTGAAAGCCCGTCAGTTACTGTAAATACACCCGGCTTGATGGGTGGCAGCGGTTTTTGAATGCCCGACGCATATCCTACCCATGTTTTTGCGCCGGTGAGGACCCGCCACCACTGGCTTGCAATGGCTCTGCGCCCCGGCGAAAAAACAGCCCAAATCGGTAGCGCGAAAAACAGTACAAGGCACGTTCCGATGTCGAACATTCGTTTGTTTCTGCGCTCAAGCGGCTGGGAAATATTGTACCGCACCTCTATCGTGTACAATTCCCCGGGCTCATTTTTGTTGCCGCTACCAATGATACTAAGGCTTTCTTCCGGCACTATTTTGTACGAAACAGCTGGCCCCAGACGACTCATCCAGTGCATGATATCCTGACTTCTGACATCTTTCGAACAGAAGATAATCTCGTTGACCTGAAAAATACGCGTGATTTCGTCGAGTTGTCGGGTGCTCCCGAGCATCTCCTCTCCCGCTGTATCGCAATCCGGAGCAGCTACAAATCCAATCAGGTTTTTGCTCACACCTGCCACGGCCAACAGTTTCTCTACCCTGCTGCATTCAGCCAGCGAACCGATAATAATCAGGTTTTTAACCCGTTCCCGACCAATATTTACGTTCCCGAATTCTTTCAGATGCCACAGCGTGCGGATGCCTGCTGTGGCAAGTACCGCCCATACCGAACCCATCAGTACCAGCGCTCTCGACGGACGGTAATCC
>JBEGNB010000137.1:0-2897 GCA_041182785.1 Bacteroidota bacterium | reverse complement strand
CTCCGGAAATCGGGCAGCGGCGACTGGCAGATTTACCAGCAGGGTACGCACGCGCCCACGCAGGAGATGAACCGTATCACCGGTACTATATGTATGGATGAAGCCGGAAATATCGGACTCGGATATACGGGTATGAGTGAAACGGTGTATCCCGGATTGTACCTCACCGGCCACCGCAACGGTGACCCCGCCGGCCAGATGACTGTCGAAGAATTTGAAATGGCCCCCGGCGGCGCCAGTCACCAGTCGTTCCGGTGGGGCGATTACAGCAATATGGCCGTTGATCCGTACGACGGCCGCACTTTCTGGTTCACGGGTGAATACCAGCCAAACAGCCAGGCCACCTGGGGTACCCGGATTGCCTCCTTCAAGGTGCAGCGCGATACGTTCGACATCAAGCCCGAACTGATTGCAGCACCCCAACCCTCGGCTTTCCTCGGCGCCAGCGAACAGGTGACGGTGAAAATATCCAACAACGGCCTGCTCCCGGCCAGTCAGTTCAGTGTGTCGCTGTACTTCGAAGGCGCTTTTGTGACTACGGAAACCGTAAACGACACGCTCGAAGCCGGCAGCTTCCTTTCGCATACCTTCACACCCACAGTCGCCATGACTGTCCCGGGCAAGAATTACAACTTCAAAATCATTACCCACTGGGCCCCCGACCAGTTCGTCAGAAATGATACGCTGTCGGCTACCGTGCAGAAGCTCACCGGAAACGATGCCGCACTGCCGGGTAAATATAACCTGCCCGGACTGGTTTGCGGTACGGAAACGGACTTCTCCATCATCCTGAAAAATGCCTCCGGCGCCGATATGAACAGCGCCCGGATCAACTGGAGGATTAACTCGCAGGCATGGAAGGTGTATGACTGGACAGGTAACCTGGGTCCCGGTGAACGCGATACGATCGAGCTGTATGCTACCGGCATTCAGAACGGACTAAACGGTCTGCGCGCGTACACCACGCTGCCAAACGGTGTACAGGACGAGCGAATTAACAATGACACCCTCTTTGTCAAGTTCTTCGGAAACTCCGACGGAACCTACCTGAGCGCTGAATCGCAAACCGATGTCGGGGTACTGCACTGGGAACTCCGGTCGCTTACCAATCAGCTGCTCAGCATGGGTGATATAAGCGCCCAGCAACCCAACGCCCGTATTTGCGCCGACGACAACCAGTGCTATAAACTGCTGTTGAGGGCTGTCAATTTCAGCTGGAAAGGCCATTTCGTGCTTCGGAATATTTACGACGAAGTCATGGTGGAAATCACCGAAGCCACCGGGCAGGATCAGGTTTTCACCATCTGTTCGCCCGTCAGAAAGAATTCTGATGTGGGCGCACTCGGTCTGGTTGAACCGGTTACCGGTGCAGGCCTGACTGCCAATGAGCCTGTGCGTGTTCGTTTCAGGAACTTCGGCCTCAACCAGCAGAACAGCGCGACGCTCTCGTACCGTATCAGCGGTGGCAACTGGGTGACCGAAACGGCGACCGGCCCATTTGCCCCGGGCGAAACGGCCATACACACATTCGCCAACGGAGCGGATCTGGGCAGTGTGGGCGCTGTATATGTCTTCGAAATGAAGGCAACCGTGGGCAATGATGAGGACACCTCCAACGATACCACGTCCGCCATCGTCAGGAATCTGTTCGGGCGCGACCTGGAAATCACGGAAATCATCCCGTTTTATGCCTGCAGTGATACGAGTTTTGCCGATTTTATCGTTAAAATTAAAAATAACGGTGTCGGTAATGAACACCAGCTGGGTCTGCAGGTCAACCTGAACGGGAATATTCAGCCCGCACAGGGCAGTATTACGCTGGTTGCCGAGCCGGGAGCCACCGGTGAAATCAGTCTGAGTGTGCAGGGATTGCTCGCCGGCCAGAACAACCTGGAAGTGTATATCAGCGATGTGGACGGACTGGGAATTGATGAAATGCCCTTCAACAACCAGAAAGTACTCAACTTTAACATTGATCCGGGAAAGGCTGCAATCAATGTGAGTATCACGCCTGATGATAACCCCGAAGAAACAACCTGGCAAATCCTGAACTCGCAGGGTGCCGTGGTGGCCAGCGGTGGCCCCTTCGATCAGCCGTTCGGTTTTTATGTCGTCAATTCATGCCTCGATCGCGACAGCTGCTACACATTCCGGCTCCGCGACAGCGGGGGCGATGGTATGCCGGGCGGTATCGTTTACGTGACCTATCAGGGCTCGAATCTGGTAGAGTATTCAGGCGAAAATTTCGGTTCCGAGATTTCATTCCCGTTCTGTGCCGTGAATGCCTGCTCCAGCCTGCAGATAAATCTGTCTGTTTTTTCCCCGACAGCCACCGGGGTGAACGATGGCGTCATTGTGGCCAGCGCCACGGGAGGCACGCCGCCGTACCTGTTCTCCCTGAACAATATCATCTTCCAGGATTCGGCGCGATTTGAAAATCTGCTCCCCGGTTTTTATACGGTTACCTGTATTGATGCCGACAGTTGCCTGGTTCAGTCGGATGTCTTTCTGCAAACGAGCAGTTCGGGAGAGCCAGTGTCAGCATCTTTCATGACGGTTTCGCCCAACCCGACCACCGGTATCGCCCATATTCAGGTTAATTACCCGGAAAATGCCGCATCGGCCCGATTCGAGGTGTTCGACCAGTTTGGCAAACTCATACAGCAAGGCCGGATGTCGCGCTGGAACAATGAATGGCACGGAAATATAGCCCTCGACAACTTCCCCGCCGGCATCTATCAGGTGCGGGTACTGGGCCTGAAACGCCTGTTTATCGGGCGAGTGATGAAAAACGGATAAACATAACCCGACCAGATAATAATTTTGATTAATTTTTTTTGTTTCCGGCGAGTTTGGCACGGTTTTTCGAACATAACAAGTCTGAAAGGGTAAAAAAT
>JBEGNB010000136.1:0-4090 GCA_041182785.1 Bacteroidota bacterium | reverse complement strand
GTAACAAGCGAAATGATGGCTATACCCGCGGTGAAGAGCCTGAAATGAGATCCTGCGTTCATCGGTTGCAGTTAAAAGGAGCTTTGTCTCTGGAAATATGGTCGCTCATCAGACTGAGCTTGTCGGCCCGGAGATTTGCGAAAGTTCCGTTTTCATTTTCTCCGATACAAATACGGTGTGATGAATTCGGTGATCCATCGGTGTTGGCCCAGTCGGGGTTGAGTATGCCATCGTAGAGAATATGGGGTACTTTTTTGCCAAATTTCCACCAGAAGATAAAGCCCAGTTTATGCTTCAGGGTCGGCATCCGGCGGCCGTCAGAGAAAATATTGTCGTGAACAGACACGCTGGAGGGATATGGAATATATGATTTGTCGTTGATAGGTGTTTCTGTAATGTAGTAGCTGACGATTCCTGTTGAAACCGTCTTGTTTTCCCATATTTTATTGTTGTACACCTCCACATCGTTGGTTGCCAGTACCATGACACCTGTTCCGGCAGGCACGCTGCCCACAATATTGCCTTTCGGAGCGAAGTTTCTGTAATTGTTCCTGGCAACGAGATTGTCATACACTTTCACGTGTCCGCCCCGTTTTTTGGGCAGATCGGGCAGGTCAAAAACCAGAATACCCCCGGTATTTTCGAATGCGTGATTTTTCCAGACCCACGCGTTGGTGGTATTTTCAATTTCAATACCAGCCACGTTATTTTTGGCTGTACACTCGGTGACCCATACACTGTCAGATTGCCCTACATAGATACCTGCATCCGAGGCACCAATGGCAGTACACCGTTCTATGCGTACCTTTTGGCATTGTACAGGATACAGTGCGTAAGAGCCATTCGACTCATCCGGCTTGCCTGTCCAGCGGGCAGTTATATCGCGGAAGATGATACCATTGACATTTTGTGTTTTGATGATATCGCCTTTGGCATCTTCGATAGTGAAATTTTCCAGCACAATATTGGTGCAGTTGGTAACCTTTAGTCCTTCGGCGCCCTGTTTCTGACCTTTAAAGGAAAGAACAGTTTTATCCTGACCTGCGCCGCGCAGGGTAATATTCTTTTTTTCGTCGAGTGAAAGCGTGCTGGCGATAGTGAATATGCCTGCCGGAATTTCGATAATATCTCCGTCTTCGGCGAGGATACACTGGGTCTGTATTCGTTTTTCTATATCAGTTTGTGCCTGAGCGGAGTGAATGGCAAGCACAAGGAGAAGGATAGCAGGAAGCAGTCGGAACATAGAGCTGGTGTTTTAGCCGGCAAGTTAATAGCGCTTTACCGACTCCACAATGTAAAGCGGTCTGTTTTTAATTTCGCTGTAGATGTTTGACAGGTAGATTGACATAACATACAGGTTAAGGCAGGTAATAGCGAAGAAAACCGATATGAGCACGACAAGGAAAGCCCATCCGGAGAGTGACTCGGCCGGGTCTCCGAAAATATCCACGCTGGTGAGTTTCACTTTGATAGCGTTGTACACGGCAGTACAGGCAACGATGACCGAGAACATAAAAATCCAGAGCAACATCGAGCGCAGGAATGTGGTGAAAGAAGTGACTGCCACCAGTGCCGTACGGAACTGTTCGCCGAAACTGGCCTCCGGATCGGGGTGCAGGGGTACCGCGACATCAATATGTCCGGTTTTGTATCCTACCAGCGCATAGTTGGCCTTCAGGTAGCGGCTGTTTTCGCGCAGGCGAAGCAGCGAATTGAGTGCTCGGCGGCTGATAATTCTGGAGTGATGGGCCCATGGATCAATCTGCAGCCGGGAGTATCGTTTTAGTATATAATAGAATATGTGGTACAGCGCCTTTTGGGCTGCTGGCAGTTTTCGCTCGCTTGCTCGCAGGCAAACGACGTCGTAGCCTTCGCGGCAGGTATCCCACAGTTTTACAATCAGATCGGGATTACTGACAAAATCGGACTCAAACAGTACGGTATAATCGCCATTTGCCCGGTCGAGACCGGCCAGGATGGCATTATCGCGGTTAACAGCCGAACTCAGGTTAAGCAGGAAGATTTGTTTTCTGAGCTCCTCGGGGAGTGGTTTGATAACGCTTTCTATGGCATACAGGTCGCGCTGGTTATTGACCAGTACAATTTCATAGTCAGAGAAGTTTGCTTGCAGCGACTGGTACACGCCCGAGAGCCATTCGGGTAGCGCAAGTATATCGTTCTGGCTGTGCAGGATACCAACTACAGAAATGAAAGACTGGCGAATCATACAATCAGGCGATTTCCGGTTCCAGGTTAGCGTATAGCTCTTCCATTTCGTCGAGGATACCAAAGAGCACCTCCGGCTCCATTTCGGTGACCAGCCTTGCCCTGAAAGTTTTGACGTGCGGCAGGTCGCGGAAGTAGGGTGCGTAGTGACGTCTCATTTCGAGGATACCCAGTTTGGGGCCTTTCCAGGCCAGGCTGTCGGACAAATGTTGCTTTGCGGCGCGTACCCTCTCATGTATATCCGGAGGGGGGAGCAGTTCGCCGGTGAGGAAGAAGTGTTTGATTTCCCGGAAAATCCAGGGGTACCCTATACTGGCTCTTCCGATCATGATACCATCAGTCCCGAACCTGTTTCGGTACTCGAGTGCCTTCTGCGGGCTGTCCACATCGCCATTACCGAAAATGGGAATAGTCATGCGGGGGTTATCCTTTACCCGGGCAATCCATGTCCAGTCGGCCTCGCCCTTGTACATCTGTGCGCGGGTACGCCCGTGAATGGTAAGTGCCTGAATACCGGCATCCTGCAGGCGTTCGGCCACTTCGACGATATTGATGGAGGCGTCGTCCCAGCCGAGGCGGGTTTTGACTGTGACCGGTTTTTTGGTGCTTTTTACTACAGACGCTGTGAGCTCCACCATCCTGGGGATATCACGCAGGAGGCCCGCGCCGGCCATACGGCAGGCTACCTTTGCTACCGGGCAGCCGAAGTTGATATCAATAACGTCAGGATTTTTGGCCTCGATCATTTCGGCAGCCTCAACCATATTTTCTACCTGACCGCCGAAGTACTGAATACCAATTGGGCGTTCATAGTCGAAAATTTCGAGTTTTTTCAGTGAGTTCATGGCGTCGTGCACCAGGCCGTCGGCGCTGATGAACTCGGTATAAACCATGTCGGCGCCCTGTTCCTTGCAGAGTTTGCGGAAGGGTGGGTCGCTTACGTCTTCCATTGGCGCCAGCAGGAGTGGGAATTCTCCGAGATCTATATTGCCAATTCTGACGTTACCTTTGTTTTTGTCGTTTATTTCCGGCATTGGATATACTGATTGCAGTAAACGGTGCAAAGGTAGCGTTTCCTGCCGTGAATTTGTCGTACCTTTCAGTCGTCAAGACCTTCTATGTCAAGAACCGTTTGTCTGATACTTATTCTGGTACATATTGCCGGAGCCGTCTGGTCGCAGAGCGTTGTTCAACGCCGCACAGACTTTTCCTGCGAAAGTTGTCGCCCGGGTGAAGCCCTGGTGAAGTTGAGTCGGGAAACGGGCATCAGTATCGTTTTCAGCGACAGGTTGTTTGAGGAATGCGGAGCGGCTACCTGGAACTTCCGTCAGGCTACTGCAGCAGAGATACTCGATCGGATCACAGCCTGTGCTCGGGTGAGCTATAAGGTAATTGGCAGTCAGGTAGTCTTTTACAGCCATACGGAGCGCTTCACAGTGAGCGGTTTTGTAGAGGATTCCGATACCGGAGAGCGGCTCATTGGTGCCGGACTGCTCCTGTTGAATGGCAGTTTGCACAGGGCAGTAACGAATGAGTTCGGATTTTTCAGCCTGAGGGAAGAGTCTGGTATTTACCGGATACAGGCAAATTATGTCGGTTACAAGCCCTTCGTAACAGAAGTAAACCTTTCAGAGGATAAAAAATTGCATATCAGACTGGAGCCCGACACTCGTTTGCATGAAGTAGTCATCAGCGCCAGAGAACCGGGGGATGCGCGGGAGCGCAGAACAGGGAGCCCAAAGTACCTGAATCTGAAAGAAATGCGCAAATTGCCCATGCCCGGAGGAGAGGCTGATTTACTCAGACAGACAGCCCTTTTACCGGGTGTACAGACGGGGACAGACGGTATCGGAGGGCTGCATAT
>JBEGNB010000135.1:0-11243 GCA_041182785.1 Bacteroidota bacterium | reverse complement strand
GGCCTTCAAAGATGTGGCGGCAAGATACTTGATCAGTAGGATATTTGTAGATGAAAACCGCCCAACTCAGAAATATATGCTTGAATTCTGAATTATCTGTCTCAAGGCGATTATAAATTTTACTGGATATATTAACGGGAGAGTAACATTGTAAATACTACTAGACAGTACTATAAAACAATGATAAAGAATGATTTTCGAATCAATATAAAAGATCAATCGTATTCATCAAAGTTATTTTTGACGTTGAAGCAAATTATCTAGCCCTGATGTTCTGCGTAGACAAATCAATATGGATTGATGCCCGGAACTTTCTTAATCACCTGTAAATGTGAGCATTTCAGTGGCTGTATTTCAGAACTTTTGATCTATTCGTCTGTTTGGGAGTAATCACTTCGATGAAATATATTCCGTCCGGATATGGTTCAAGGTTGATATACTCTGATTCGCTTGTCTGCTCAACTACTTGAGTGAATAATACTTCACCTGTTTCGTTATAAACTGAAAGCATAGCCTGTTGCCCCTTGTAACTACTTAACCTTACCTCAACCTGACCAGCCGTCGGATTAGGATAAATTTTTATATTTGAATTAATCCCGATATCCTTAATATCTGTCGAGTTAGAGGAGCTCCAAGACAATTGAAAATGATAGGGATATTGCCAGGATGTGGAAGAACCAAAAGCATAAAACTCAAGATAATATGTGCCAGATGGGAGATAAATGGTTTGTGTCTGAATATTATCGGCCTGAAATGTCTGATCCAACAGGTAATCCAAATTTGGGTGGCCCAGTATGGATACACCAAATGGGAAAGAAGAACTAGCAATATTATCAACTTTCACATTTACCCAGCCAGGTTGGTATGTTTTGAATACAAAATCATCATAATCAATATCAAAATCTGCGTCAGGGGCCTGCAAAGTAATGTATCCACTGTATGTTGTATTACTGTTGATTCCATAAGACAATTCGTAAAAATCAGGTTCATCTAAAGCTTCAAAATCAGTTTTTAAGTAACCAGGCAGTGCAGTATGAAATGCATTAATTGTAAAAGTCTCAGATAATGCGTTGACATAGTACGACTTGATTTGAGCCTGCGTAGTACCAACAATCAGATCACTTCCAAGTTGATTGAGATTACCGATCACGCATGCCATATCAAGATCGGTGGACATTGGTTTCTGATTTAATCCCACAACATTATTGCCTGTTACTCCATTACAATTCACGTCATAGTTGTAAAATCCATCAAGACGATCAAACATGATTGAAGAATTCTCAGTACCTCCAAATAAATACACACCAGAATTACCTGAATAGAAGTACGAAGTGCGCAAGTCACGTACTGCATCTGAGCCCTCATCTACCCCGGCAAGAACCGACCCACCTGGAAAGGTGGTGTTGCTACCTCCATGAGGGGTACCGCTGGTGATCAATTTGGCGATATGGTGTTTATTATCCAATTGCCAGTTATTCTGGTTCTGTAAATATTGACGAGCAGCTAATCCACCCATTGAATGTCCGAATAATATTACCTTATCTTTCCCAGTTGCAGCCAAAACATGCTTTATTGCCTGACGAATGGCAATACCCTGTTTGAAAATGGCAGCCTGATTACTCTGTGTTGTAGTATTATAGTTACCACCATACGGAGTTCCATCAATAGCACAATTGAAATTAACTATGTAAAAATCAGCAGCAGGCAGATTAGAGCTAAAATCGGCAATATCCGACAATGTAACATTAACAATATTGGAGTAACTCAAGTTATTGTCAGCATTGAGATTGAATCGTATCTGTCCTCCATAGCTCCAGCCACGCATCAGTGCATATTCATAAAAATCAGTCCACGAGTCTGAACTCCCAATCAATCCGTGAATAAATATTACAGGATAAGGAAAATGTTGTGACGGATCATCTCCAAACTGAAAATCAGAGGTAGTCTGAGGAATTAATGACTCAATGTATGTAGAATCTTCTCTTTTGATTTTGAGTTCCTCTATATGCCTTGATATGTTAGAACCCGGCGGTACACCTGATAGAAATTCCTTGGGCTGTCCCCATACTTGAGGATAGATGGTTAATATCAAGATGATAACTGTGTGAAATATCCTCATGTTATATCAATTTAGACCATTTTTCAGGCAAAAGGGTGAGCGGCCAAGGCTCATCTACCAGGTCAAACGATAAGATTGGACTCAGTAACTTGATACAAGCGCAGAACATTTCTGAAATCGCATATTATGGAAATGAATAAGAAATATCATTGCAACCAACCAACGTAAAGTTCCAGTTGTATACAGTGGGGAAAAGTAGGTAACCACTCACTTGCTCAACTTTTGCTACATGGTCTCCGGCGGATAGTTCAAAATCCTTATACTTATTACCATCCAGTTTAGCTCTGAATGTACCATCAACATAGACATTATAAGGGTTGATAGAAAGATTATTGAATCTAACGGTAGCTTTTGTACAATCAGGCAAATCAACACTATCTTTTGTGCATCCAGCAAATACACCAAGTAGAAGAATTAGCAAAAGGAGACGTAGTTTATCCATTGTATTGAAAGATTTGGAATCACTTGGTACTTCACAGGAATCGAAATGAATGCTCCAAAATGAGTAAAACCAAGTTGACAGGTTATATTGATAATGAGGAAACGTACAAATATAATCGTCTGTGCAAGTAAGAATCCAAATTTTGACAAGGTTGTCAAAACCCCCAAGTTTCAATTGATCGTTCAATTTCAGTCTAAAATTGAACGATATTGATAAAAAAAACACATAACAATACAATTTAAAATTTCATCTGACTCATAAATTTAATTTCGCACAAGCAATCTGAAGTCTGAATTGAAAAGGGCTATTTCGCCCAAACCTCATCCAAAAACAGCCACGATTTGCCGCCGGCACCGGCATGCCATGCCGGACAAATGCCCTGATTGCGGGCGATGATTTTAATGTATCGCGCCTGTACATCAAAATTGGCGTTGAATTCAACGCTCGAATTCGAATCAGCATCTGTGGCCGGTTCAGGTGTAACAGTTTTGACCAGTTTAAAGTCGGAGCCGTCAGTTGAAGCCAGAAAATCTATCTGCACGGGCAGAAATATCCAGGATGATATCAACCGAAGACAGGAGATACCCGCACCCTGTATCCGGCGGCGCTCTCCCATATCGAGTATAATTTCACTGTTTACCCCTTCATATCCAAGCCATTTCCCGTCGGTGAACCGGATGCTGCCTTTTTCACCGTCAATCAGACTGGAGGGACCATTCGCCCCATATTTTTCAGCGTAATCAGTGAGCAAGCGAATACCGTACTGCGCCTTTATACATTTCATGAAAACCGGCTCGCTGGTGGCACCATCCGGAAAGCGCGCAATGGCACGCACAACACAGCTGCTGTCAACCATAAATGGAGCCATGTAGCGGATGGACGCAGCAGTTGGCTCGCTGCCATCCGTCGTGTAATGAATCGCTACCCCACGCTGAGCAGCAATAAAAACTTCCTGTTTTCCTGTGAAGACAGCTGTTTTTTGTGATTTCCCTGTCTCTGTCCCGATGTTTGGCGCATCAGGTGTGTTAACTGGCGTTCCTTTTATTTCCAGTACCCATATACTGTTGCCGCTGTTATTCAGGGGCCTTTTGTTCAGTGGTGGCAATTGAATCAATACACCATCGGGTGTCTGTTGCCATGAAAGTGTATCCCTGTAACCCAACATACTGATCCTGCTACCCCGGATAGGCCTGATTTTTCTGAGCAGCAACTGTGTCTTTTCCTGTCCGCGGAAGGTGACGAACACCTTGTTCTTGTCACCTGCACAATAGCGGATATCGTCGCCCTCCTGCCAGTGTACCCACGCGTGTGCACCATGTACGGAAGCTCCGTTCACGGTCATCCATTGCCCAATAGACTCTAGTCGCTGCGTACATTCGGCAGGGAATGTACCCTGTGCTGTCGGACCGATATTGAGCAGGAAATTACCGCCCTTGGCAACAATGTCAGCCAGATTCCAGATTAGTTCGTCGGACGACTTGAAATCCTTATCGTTGTTGTTGTAACCCCAGTGACTGTTCATCGTCATGCAACTTTCCCAATCGAGCGCGCTCTTTTCTCCGAGAATTTCCTGTTCGGGAGTTCCAAAATCTCCGGCTGCGTCGTTGGAAGTATTCATGCCCTGCATACCGTTTCTCCCCTTCCCTACCCTGTTGTTCACAATCAAATCGGGCTGGATACTTCTCACGTAGCGGTACAGTTCCTTACCCTGCTCTTCCGTCCATTCATCAATCCACTCGCCATCGAACCAGAGCACACCGATATCGCCGTACCTGGTAAGCAACTCCTTCAGTTGGGGATACATATATTTATCGCGGTATTCTGCCCAGCCCTCTTTGTTGGCCTTCGGGTGGTGCCAGTCCATGATAGAGTGATAAAAACACAACTTCAGTCCATATTTGCGGCAGGCATTGGCCAGTTCGGCCATCGGATCGCGCTGAAAGGGAGTCCGGTCGGCTATATCGTAATCACTCACGGCGGAGTTAAACATGGAGAACCCGTCGTGGTGCTTGGAAGTAATGACGATATACTTCATTCCTGCGTTCCGGGCAAGTCGTACCCACTCATCGGCATCAAACTGTACGGGATTGAACTGCGGTGCGAATTTTTCGTATTCCGGAACGGGAATACGTGCTTCATTCATCAGCCATTCACCGTAGTTTTTTTGTCCGTTGTACTCACCGGCAGCTACGGAGTAAATACCCCAGTGAATAAACAGTCCGAACTTTGCCTCCTTCCACCATGACATCCTTTTTGAGCGCTGAACGGGAGTTTCGGGTACCTGAGCCGAAGCAGAAATGACAAATAAAATTGCCAGAAGCAGAGAAATCGTATTTTTCATGCCGTGAAAATAATGCACTCGGAGAATTCCGATAGATTTATACAGCGGATTTCACAGCATCCCTCCATTACCGGAATAGTCTTCAGGTTGATTTAGTGCTTGTTCAGGATTCTCTCACCGAGTCAAAATCAGCCTGTTTTTGCCACCGGCAGAGAATCCTGAACAAGCACTAAATTATTACGACCGCTAAAGTAACAACTTTTCACTATATCAGGACAGCCTTGAACATGAACAATATGATTGCAAGATGTGTTAAACTTGATGGCTGACCACAGCCCAGTCTCTGCCTATGCACCCGTTACTCACCCAGATTCTGACACAAACCATCCTGAAGCAAAAGGGAGGTAACCGGGGAAGGCGCTATTCCGATTACGAGCTGGCAAGAGCTTACCAACCGCGTTTGTGGTGATGCACAGTGTGAAGGACACCAAAGGAGGTATGATCAAGAAAAGACCACTCGACCACGGCTAACACTGACCTGCTCACCAGCCGTTCTTCTTCAGTTTATTCTCATACCCGCGCACGTTGTAGCTCACACTGAGCATGAAGTAGCGCGCGAGCGTCGGTGCGAGACTCCGGTTCACATAATTAAGTGTAGCCGACTGATTGATAGTCAGTCGCTGGTTCAGTATATCGAACGCCGCCAGACGAACCTCTATCTTGTTTTTCGGACCGAACAGCCGGCGTACAGAGGCATTCCAGATACTTATCTCGCGGTTGAAGTCAAACCTGTCGTTGGAGAAACTGGAATAGGCAATATTGCTTTCCAGGAAGGTTTTATCAAACATTTGCCACTTTACTGATGCACTCAGGCTGCTGTTCACGGGATTCTGCGTGAGATCGGCGCTGATTTCGTAGGTAGTATGCGTGGAGTTCAAACCAGCATCAATATCGAATACCAGTTTCTGGCCGGGTGTAACAGAAAGGCCTGCCCCCACATTGTAGCTGTCCGAGTTAGTTCGGGTTTCCTGTCCGTTCACATAAACGGGTGAACGGTCGAATCCGATGTTACCATTCAGGTTCAGACTGAGTTTGGTCTTGATAATCGGATAGCTCGACCAAAAGCCTGTTGAAAAATTGGTGCCACCGTTAATATTTTCCGGTTTTGACGTGACACGCACCACATTATTCACAAATTCGGTGGTCTGGCTCTCCACAATCTTGCTATCGTACAAAGAGTAGTTGCTCCAGACACTGAAATGGGCAAAGTTGGCAGGATTCCAGTAGCCGAGATCCAGACCAATACCATGCCTCGTTTCCGGTTCCAGGTCAGGATTACCTACTGTCCGGAAGGCAGGATTATTAACGTTTGGCACGGGTTGCAGCTGCTGGAATTGCGGCTGATCTACCGAATAATTGTAACCCAGACCCACGCTCATGTTATTGGGAAACTCATAGTTGAAGTCAACTCTTGGTATCAGGTTATTGTAAGTGTTACTAATCGGTGAAGTGAGCAGCGGTTCATTTCTATCGCGCGCATACGCCCCATCGAGCCTTATTTGCTGTCCCGCCAGTCCAACCGACACATTCAACCCCTCATACCCATATCTGATTACTGAGCCCAGGCGGTTGATGAGTATCGTATTGTCGTAGAAAATACTCAGACTGTCAATACGCTGACCGGGTGTTTCGGGGTTATCCACCTGGCGGTTCACCTGATTCTGTGTCTGGTTGAAATTATAGAATGTTTCCCAGTTCCATTTTTTGGCAATTGGCTCTGTGAAAAGCATGCTGGACTTGTACTGTCTGGCACCTGTTTCGCCGTTATTTTGCTGGCGTATGGCGAGTGCCGAGAGACTGTTACTGGAGAACAGGTTATCGGTGGCATCGGTCTGGCTGCCATTGAAACCGGCACTCAGCGCGAAAGAGCGGCCTTTTTTCCTGAACTTGTGTCTGTATATGGAAGAAGCAGATGCGCGCCAGTTATCGGAAGTGGTGCTGTTCTGTACATTCAGGGAGTTAACAGGCCGGTAACCGCTGTCAGAGAACAACTGCAGCTGATTGTCGGCTGAATTATTGGATCCCAGTCGCCCGTTGAACTTTACAATAATGATATCAGAGGAGTCAATGTTGTGCTCAAAACGGGTTGACAAACTGTGGTTGCCTCTGAAATCGGTTTTGGAGAGTGTATCGGTATTGTAGAAAGAAGTATCTGACAGGAAAGTCTGCCTTTCGGAGAACTGGTCGAGTGTCAGATCGGTCTGGTTATAGAAATAGCTGGCATTGAACTTGGACTTCCTGTTGTCGAAGTTGTAGTTCGCGCCGCCGCCGTAGTTTTCGGTGAATCCGCGACCATCGAACCAGCTCATGGGTACATCCTCGTCGCCACCCATCATGAAAAAGCGTCCGCCGCCTTGTCCGAAACCAAAGTCACCGTTATCTTGGTTACTGAACGTGTTTTGTCCCTTGAATTCGCCGTAATCTTCCCAGTTTACGCCCGTCTGGTTGATATTGTTTCCGTAAGCGATAAAGGACAACTGCTCTTTTTCGTTGAATTTGTTGTAGTTCCCCCTTCCTGCCAGGCGGTCGTCGGTACCTGCCGCAGCCGAAATCTTGCCAAAGGAGCCTTTTTTGAATTCCGCTTTCAGTTCTAGGTTCATGACCTTGTCCTTCTTGCCATCGTCCACCCCGGTCAGGCGTGCCTGTTCCGACTTTTCGTTGAACACCTGTACTTTGGAGATCGTTTCGGCACCCAGATTTTTGGTAGCAGCCTTGGGATCGTCGCTGAAGAACGTCTTCCCATCTACATAGACCTTGTTTACCTCCTTGCCTTGTGCCTTGATATTGCCATCGGCATCCAGTTCGATACCCGGCAGTCGGCGGAGCAAGTCTTCCACCGTTGATCCCGGCGGCACCTTGAACGTGGTAGCATCGTACTCTATGGTATCGCCATGGATACGCAGAGGAGCCTTGGCTGTTTTGATGACCACCTCCATCAGCTCATTGGAGATCGGTTTGATCATCAGATTACCCAGGTCGCTATTTTCAGTTTCTGAAATATTCAGGTGTTTTTGAAAAGGCAGGTACCCGACATAGGTTATTTTGAGGAGATAAGGTGTATTTTTCATCCCCTTGAAAGAAAAGGCACCCTTGTCGTCGCTTCTGGTAAAACTCACCAGCGTCGTATCTTTCGGGTTGAGCAGCATGACCGTTGCGTAGGCGAGCTCGTTGGCCAGGGTGTCGGTAGCTACGCCCTTTATGTTCACACGGGCAGGCGCCTGAGCCTGCAAGCGAGAAAATGAGCAGACAAAGAGAAGCAGAAGGGGCAGGAAAAACCTCATAATCAGGTGTAATTAGGATGATGGTGACGCCAAAAGATGGCGCGTAGTAACGACTGGTGTCGGGAACTGCGTTTGGCAGCGTAAAACTTTAACTACTGGCCCGGGCGAACACCGGGAAAAGAATAGAGCAGAAGGGTATTTTCTCCAAAATAGTCTTTGAAAGCCAGAGAGAACGCCCCGGGATTGGAAAAACCAACCAGTTCGGCAATAACATTGGGAGTTCCGGCGCGTTTTTCCAGCAGAACCCTGGCTTTTTCCAGCCTTAACTCACGAATAAGCTGGACGGGTTCCTTGCCGGTGAGTACCATGAGCTTCTTGGTAAAGTGCGTGTTGGACAGTTGCAGGTTTTTGGCAATTTCGGAAGCCATGAAATCAGGATTACCGAGATTTTGTTCGATGTACTCGACAGTGTACTGAAGAAAAGGCTCTGACGCAGGTATTCTGTTGTCTGTGAAGTAGAGGTGTATGAAACGGACGAAGTCCTCGTGCCGGAGCTTGCGCTCGTCCATCAGGCGCTGAACCGATGCGTCGAACTCGTCATCAATTACAGGACGTGTGAACCACACATCGGCGCCGGCCCGGAGTGCATCGAGCTTACCCTCATTTCCAAATTTATTGGTGAGGAGTACCACCGGAATATGGTTGGTGCGTTCGGCCAGCTTGATCTGACGCGCAATCTCGATACCCGACTGTCCGTTCAACAATGCGTCGCACACTACCAGATCGGGTAACATATCTGATGTCATCTGCAACCCCTCAATAGCTGTGCGGGCTGTTTCAATACGGAAACGGTCCGACAGCAACGACTTTAAATAAAGTACCACCTGTCTGTTGGGTTCTATCAGCAGCGCAACCTGATCGGGCTCGGGCCCCTGCGGAAACGCGGAGGTGACCAGGCGCTGAGTTTCCGCAGGCGCAACTGCCTGAGTAGCAGCAATTACCTGAGTAGCTGTAGTTTCTTCAAACTCTTTGCGCAGATTACCCTTTTCAATTTCCCATTCAAGCTCTTTTTTGGAGAGCATTCTCTGCCAGCGTGCGTTATTTCTCAGCAGTGATATCAGCAGTATTACAAAGGAAAACAACAAGCCAGCGCCGATAGCGAAGGCGGCATTGCGTTCAATTTTGAGAAACTGTTCGTTCTGTGCCACTTCCACTCCCCGCAGGGCCACAATGGAGTCAACTCTCAGTTGCATATCCGCTTCAAGTGCCCTGAGCGACTGAACATGCTGAGAATCGCGGGCCGCCATGACGAGTGCCTGTATATTGAAGGCACGTTCTGGCAACAGCCACTTTTTACATTCCCTGACCATTGCCTCCAAAAGTGCAATCTTTTCGGAAAAATCCTGTTGCTTGCGGGCATCCGCCTCGGCATCTGAAAGCAACTGGGCTATACTCCTGTCGTCGAGATTAGCCTTGTAAATATCGGAAAGCAGGGATACAATTTCGGGTTCGAGGGGTACCGACTGGCTCTCCATATACTCCCTTAGCTCAACAGCCTCCACCTGGGCCTGTTCAAAATTTCCCGATTGCGTCAGTTTGCGGAGGAGTGCTACCTGACTGTTTATGGAATCACGCGGGGCAACGTCCTGCGCCCGGAGGTCACAGACACACAAAAGGAGCAGGCTCAATGTGTAACTGAAAAAACGTGCGTACATCGGCGTTCGAGCATGAATGAGCGCAAATATAGCTAATTATTGTGACATGGTTAAAATGCGGTTAAACATCCGCCCGATCCATCCGGCAGTTGCCACCGAAAAGTATGATAATGAATCAATTAGAATTCATTTGGTAAAAATATTTAAACAAACCGGGCAACCATAAGTGCCAAAAACAAGTCATTTGTTCAAAAAAGAACATAAAGCCCCTACTTTTGAGCCGGAAATGACCATCACTCTCAATTAAAATCAGACCGCTATGACGATCAGAAAAATTGCTTCCACCCTGTTGCTTTCATTTGCAATGATATCGTTTGCTTCCGCACAACGTATTGCAGTGGTTGATGTAACTGCCGTTCTGGAAAGCCTGCCCGAATACCAGAAAGCCCAGGAACAACTCGATAAAATTGCCACGGCCTGGCGTCAGGAGATTGCACAGGAGCAAGACAAAATCAAAGGCATGTACAGTAAATATCAGGCTGAGCAGGTACTCCTGAGTGAAGAGATGAAAAAACAGCGCGAGGACGAAATCCTGAACAAGGAAAAAGACGTGCGTGAACTGCAGCGCCAGAAATTCGGCCCCGAGGGCGCTCTGTTCAAAAAACGCGAAGAACTGGTGAAACCCGTTCAGGACAAGGTTTACGGCGCCATCGAGCGTTTCGCTACCGACAAAGGATTCGAATTCATTTTCGACAAGGGAAGTGCTTCGGGACTGCTTTTCTCCGACAGCAAAAACGACAAAACCGAGGATATCAAGGCATTGGTGAAGAAGTAATCCCGGCACCATACATCTTAAACGAAAAACATCACAACCGAGTAAAATGAACAGATCACTCTTTGCAGGTCTCTGCCTGTTACTGCTCACGGCATTCTCCGCCAGCGCCCAAAAATTCGGATATTGTAACTCCACCGACCTGCTCGCCGAAATTCCGGAAGTAAAGCAGGCCGAAAGTGAACTGCAGGGCTTCCAGACACAACTGACCAAACGCGGTCAGGAAATGGTGAAATCGCTGCAAGACAAAGCCGAAGAACTCAAAAGAAAACAGGATCAGGGCCTTATTTCCCCGAAGGATGTGGAAACTCAAACCGCAAAACTCGAGGAAGAACAGGAAAAAATCGCCCAGTACGAACAGGAGGTTTACCAAAAACTCTCCGCCAAACGTCAGGAACTTTTCCAGCCCATCCTTGACAAAGTAAACGAAGCCATGAAGGTTGTGGCCGTTGAAAATGGCTTCGCTTTCGTATTCGATGCCAACACCAACGTCATCCTCTACGCAGACCAGTCGCTCGACGTCACCAAACAGGTGAAGGCCAAACTGGGTATTGCCGAGTAAACCTCTCGCAGGTTCGAATGGATAATTAATTAAAAGGGGTGGCTTCGTGCTGCCCCTTCTCGTTATAATCC
>JBEGNB010000134.1:0-5958 GCA_041182785.1 Bacteroidota bacterium | reverse complement strand
GCATTGGTATCTTTTACGACGATCTGTCTGATCCCATGTCGGGTGGCACGGGCCATACCATGCAGGTATGCGTGAATAACGGGATTCCGCTGATGGACCAGCGTATCTGGCTTGAATGGCTCCCGTAGCCTACTCCCTCACAGCATACCTGACGCCCTCCTCCGCGAGGTACGTCTCGGGAAATTCCTCGCGCGCCTCTGCGAGATGACGCGCAGCAGTTTCATATCTGCCTGAAATATGTCCGATCAGCAGGCGGCGAACACCTGCCCTGCGAGCTACGCGGGCAGCCTGACGGGCCGTGGAATGAAAGGAGATGAGCGCCTGCTCTTCGTGGTCGTCGGCGAAGGTAGCCTCGTGATAGAGCAAATCAACTCCGGCGACAGTTTCAGCCACCTTGTCGGAAGGCAGGGTGTCGCTGCAGAAAGCATACGAGCGCAGCGGAGCGGGAGGCAGGGTGAGCTGTTTATTCTCAATCAGGCGACCATCGGGCAAAGCCAGATCGTTTCCGGCCTTTACCGACCGGATAGCTTCGAAGTTATGCCTGATATCGTACAAATCGAGCACCTCCGGGCGGATGTTCAGGGGGGCAGGCTGCTCCCTGAACATCCATCCACAGGTAGGATTTCGGTGATTGAGGGGAATACTCCACACAGACATCCGCTTGTTTTCAAAAACTTTACAGGAAACGGTAGCATCCACCTCTTCGAAGATCAAATCGTAGGTCATTCGCACACTGCACACCCGAATCACCGTTTCCAGTATTTCCCGGAGTCCGGGCGGGGAGTAGATGGTCAGCGGAGCCTCCCTTTTTTTGAGCGACCAGTTAGTGACCAGTCCGAGTAGCCCGAAAACATGGTCGCCATGCAGGTGACTGATAAAAATCTGGAGACAATGATCTGTTTTGACCCTGTACCGGTAGATCTGCATCTGAGCGCCTTCGCCACAATCAACAATAAACTGATTTTTACCGGCATGAAGCACCTGTGCGGTGTAGTGCCGGCCGTGGAATGGTCCGCCCGATCCGTTACCCAGTATGGTTACATTCATTTAATGGCAGTGAAACCCTTGTACGATTTTTCCACGCCCTGCATGGAGGTGGTCCGATAGTGCTCCAGCTCGATGATGTAATATTTCACACCGGCCTTTGAACTGTTTTTAAACAATTCAGAGAAGTTGATGGTTCCGTCGCCCACTTCAACGGACTCCCTTTTTTCTGTACTGGCCATATCCTTGACGTGAAGAAGCTCCCAGCGACCCGGGTACTTGTTCATCCATTCCGCCGGATTCTGTTTGGCATAATGCACCCAGTAAACATCCATCTCCAGTGCGACGAGCGCGGGATCGGTTTCTTTGGCGAGCCACTCTGCGAGCAGGCGGCCATCGGGTCCTTTTTGTTCGTACTCAAAGTTGTGGTTATGGTAGCCAAAGCGCATACCCGCTTTTTTGCAATAATCGCCAGCAGCATTGTATGCGTTGATCAGTTCCGCAATTTTGGGACGATCCTCTTCGGCCATCCAGGGAGCAATGACGTATTTCTGTCCGGTGGAAGCCATGTCATCAACCGCTTTCTTAAAACTGTCGGAAACCGATTTCGTTCCGGCATTCCAGTCGGCCAGCGTAATCATGTGGTGGCATGAAGGCATTTTGATGCCATTGTCTTTCAGCAGTTTGCTGAAATCCTTCATTGCCAGGCCAAATATCTTGCCGTCCTTGTAGCCGAAGCCCTCCACATTGCGGTAGCCCATTTTGCCGAGTGCCTTTACAGTGCCTGCCGGATCGGGCACCATGGCATCCCTGACACTCCAGAGTTGCAGACCCAGACGCTTCGTCGGGTATGAATATTGGTTGAAGGGAAGGTCGTAGGCTCCGAGTGCTGCACCTGCCAGCGCCAGGGAAGACACCTTGAGAAAGTCGCGGCGATTGTTATTTTTCATGTTGAGATAATTTTTGGGACAAAAAACAGGTATTTGCACGAATAATCACATCATAACTTCATATTTTTTACAATAATGTGTTCTTCTATACATTTTGGATAAATAAACATACAATTTTCTAATTTTGGCCTTGAATCCTGTGCTATCGAAAAGCAGGATATCCCCGGATTATGATACAGGCGCTTCATATTTCTGCAGAGTGCTATCCGGCTGCCAAGACTGGCGGACTGGGTGATGTGGTGGGCTCACTGCCGAAATACATGACCAGGGCGGGGGTGTTGTCTGCCGCTGTCATTCCCAAATACGGGCTGAAATGGATAAACGGCAGACAGTGGGAAACCACCTTTCAGGGCGCTGTTCGCTCCGACTGGCGCACCATACCTTTCTCGGTACAACGGGAACAGTCCGACGACCTGGGTTACCCGCTCTTTGTAGTGGATATCCCGGGGCTATACGACCGGCCGGGCATTTATAACGATCCGGGAGGATGGTCATACGGCGATGAAACAGAGCGCTATCTGGTGTTCCAGCAGGCCGTGCTATGCTGGCTGTGCTCATTCCCGGAAGAAACCAGACCACGGGTGCTGCACTGCCATGATCATCATACAGGACTTATACCTTTTATGGTGAAGTATTGTCCGGAATACCGGGCACTGGAGCATATACCCACGATATTCACCATTCACAACGGTCAGTATCAGGGAGCATTCAGCTGGCGGAACAATCACCTGCTGCCTTTTTATTATGAAGGAGCAAGGGGATTTCTGGACTGGAACGGGGCGGTAAATCCGATGGCTTCCGCAGTGCGTTGTGCCTGGGCAGTTACCACGGTTTCAAAAAGTTATCTGTACGAACTACACCAGTCGAGTATGGGGCTTGAGCCGCTTTTCCGCTCGGAATGGCACAAGCAATACGGTATTATCAATGGCATTGATGCGCATCTGTGGGATCCTGAAACGGACTCCTATATTCAGTACCGGTTAAACAGGCATGAGGGCCGGCAGGGGATACGCGACTTCAAGAAAGTCAATAAAAAGATTTTGTGCGACTCGTTCAAACTGCCGGAAGATCAACCCCTGATCAGCTTCATCGGCCGAATGGTGGGTGAAAAGGGGAGCGACATGTTGCCCGATGCCTATCGAAACTACATTCACGCCGGAGGTTCCGGATCTTTTCTCGTTCTGGGCACAGGGGAGGTCTGGACACAAAATCAGTTCAGGGAGATGACCTGGCAGTATCAGGGTCGCGTGAACGCCGTGATTGATTACAACGAAGGGCTGGCACACCAGATATATGCGGGCTCCGATTTTCTGATTATGCCATCGAGAGTGGAACCCTGCGGACTGAACCAGATGTATGCCATGCGCTACGGAACAATACCCATCGTGCGCAGTGTGGGCGGACTGAAGGATACCGTGCCGGATATTGCGGAGCCCGATGGCAGTGGCCGAGGAATCCGTTTCGATCAGTTCTCACTGGACGACATTGGCCATGCGATTCACCGGGCAGCGGCAATGTGGCATAATGAGCCGGGCATTACGGAAGCGCTCAGAGAACGCATTATGTCCATTGATTTCTCCTGGGAACACGCTGTCAGGGAATATTTCTCGGTTTACACGCGTACAGGAGCGCGAATAGTACCTTCTCATTAAAAACCAATCCAGCGGGCTTGACGGCCCGTATTTTTCATACACTAATCTATGACAACATGATAAAAATGATCAGTCTGATACTCGGCGGCGGTGCCGGCTCGCGCCTGTACCCGCTCACCGAGCATCGTTCAAAACCGGCCGTGCCGATTGGTGGCAAGTACCGCCTGATAGATATTCCCATCTCCAACTGTATCAACTCGGGGGTAAAACGGATGTTTGTACTAACGCAGTACAACTCGGCTTCTCTGAATGCACACATCAAAAATTCGTATAACTTTGACCATTTCACCCGCGGGTTTGTGGATATTCTGGCCGCAGAGCAAACCCCCGGAAACAGGGAGTGGTTTCAGGGCACTGCCGACGCAGTGCGCCAAAGCAGACAGCACTACGAGCGCCACGACTTTGACTACGTACTCATTCTGTCGGGCGACCAGCTGTATCAGATGGATTTCGAGGCCATGGCAAAATTTCACATTGCTCAGGGTGCCGACATCACTGTGGCCAGCCTGCCGGTTAATTCAAAAGACGCCACCGGCTTCGGTATTATGAAGGTCAGCTCGGAGGGATATATCAACAGTTTCATCGAAAAGCCCAAACCGGATGTGCTTCCGGAGTGGTCGAGCGAGGTGAGTGCCGCCAACAAAAAGCAGGGCAAGAACTACCTGGCCTCCATGGGTATTTATATTTTTAACAGAAAAACCATCAGTGATCTGTTTGATGCCTATCCCGATTCCACTGACTTCGGCAAAGAGATCATACCCGCGGCAGTAAAAGAGGGCAAGAAAGTGGCAGCCTATCAGTATGATGGATACTGGACAGATATCGGAACGATTCACTCGTTTTTCGAGGCCAATATCGAGCTAACGGACCATATCCCTGCCTTCAACCTGTTTGATAACCAGCATATTATCTATACACGTGGTCGTATGCTGCCACCAGCCAAGTTTTATGGCGGCACTCAGCTCAACCGGGCCCTTATTGCCGAGGGATCTATCATACACGCGCGCCTGATCGAAGGATCCGTAATAGGTATTCGTTCGCGAATAGGTGAAAATACAGTCATCAAGGATACGATTGTAATGGGTAACGACTATTACCAGTCGCTCAAGGATATAGCTACCAACCCCGATGAGGTTCCGCAGGGGGTGGGTCACTACTGCCATATCGAACACGCTATCCTCGACAAGGATTGCAGAATTGGCAATAACGTGGTAATCAAGGGCGGAGCACATCTGCCCGATTCCGACGGCCCTGGCTATGCCATCCGCGATGGTGTGGTTGTCATCAAAAAGGGAGCAGTCATCCCGGAAGGAACAAGAATTATGTAAAACCAGTCATTCACTGACCTGAAATCCAGTTAGGCCAGTGAATGGCAAAAACTCTTTTTCGTGCTCATTATTCAGGACAAACTCGTCAGTGACGATGTAGTTGAAGAAAAATTTATTTGTAACCTGTCGGCATGCAAAGGTGCCTGTTGCTGGGAGGGCGACTGGGGGGCGCCGCTGGATGAAGCAGAGTTGCCTGTGCTGGAATCTGTTTACGAACAGGTAAAACCATTCCTCAGTCCGGCAGGCATTGCTGCCATCGAGGAACAGGGCAAGTACGTCTGGTTTGAAGACATGGACTCCTACGGAACGCCTCTTATTGACGGCGGAGCGTGCGCTTATCTCACTTATAATGACCTGGGTGTGGCACATTGTGGCATTGAAAAAGCCTGGGCTGCCGGCGCTGTTAATTTCAAAAAGCCCGTCTCCTGCCATTTGTACCCCATTCGTGTAGAAAAGTTTGAAAGCGGGACGGAAGCCCTGAACTACGACCGTTGGGATATCTGTTCAGCCGCCTGCGAACTGGGTAATAAAGAACAGGTACCCGTTTACAAGTTCCTGAAAGAAGCCATTATCAGGCGCTTTGGAGAGGATTTTTACGAAGAACTGGACGCAGCCGCCCAATATCTGGAAGAAAATAAATCATAAAAAGCACTGGAATAGGCGGCACCAGCTATTTTCTCGGGTAGCGGGGAAAGGGTGTCGGGTAAAAATACTTCTACATTCGGCGTTCGATATTCGATATTCTGCGGTTTTTTAAATATCGAATTTCGAATGTAGAATATCGAATGTAGAAGTAAAAAGAGCGCCCCGACATCTCGGAACGCCCTCTATCCTCGTCGTATTTTTTAAGGGGATGGGGTATCGGGGAAAGGGTGTCGGGTATATCATACTTCTACATTCGGCGTTCGATATTCGATATTCTGCGGTTTTTTAAATATCGAATTTCGAATGTAGAAGTAAGCCTCCCCCTCCTACATCTTCACCAGTCGCAGCCGCTCGCGCGCACCTGCACCAGCCACCTCCAGATAATACACACCAGGCAGC
>JBEGNB010000133.1:0-18705 GCA_041182785.1 Bacteroidota bacterium | reverse complement strand
GGGCATATTTTGCGCGATGGAAAATAGCACTTTCGCGTAATCGCACTGCAGCAGTGTCTGATTGGCGTTATTGTTTTCTATGACAAACCGGCCGTTGGCATCGGGACGGAAATCAATCGGGCGCGCAAATCTGGTTTCGTCGGTGCGAAGCGTAACATCAATGTAGTCGCCCCGGTCGCTGATAGTCTTTACGTGATCACCACGGAAATCGAAGGTTCGGATATCAAAAAAGCGGAATTCCTTGCCAGCCGGGAACACTACGACATCCTGATAGTCAAAGGAGATGCCGTCGGCACGTTCGATATAGGGTTTCAGGGGGCCAATGGCGTTGTCCCAGCGACCATTCTGGAGAATGATGGCACTCACGTCGTTTTGTGCATTGGAGATACGCGCATTTTTGGTTACCACCTTGAAGTCTATTTCATGGTGCGTGTTGCTTTTTTCAACCATGACGGTCCGCACCAGATTGGCATCAATACGCCACTGAGGCTCCACAACCATAAAACGCCTTTCCAACACAACCCTGTCGTCTTCCTTGTCTGTTACCCGGAGGATATAATTGCCCGATTTGCTCCATCTGACATTCTGGTTGGGAAGCCGCAGGGTGTAGTGCGTGTATTGCGTGATGGTGTTGAATGACGGTTCAATACTGGTTATCCGGTCTTCGGTAAATCCATCAATATACTCCAGCTGATCCAGTTCGGAGAACGACCAGTCGCGGTTACAGTGCAAAATAGTATAGGCGTAATCCCGAAGCTCATCGCCCAGGTGATCGAACTCCAGACTGAGTACCCCACCGGGCGCCTTGATATCCACAATGGGCATGGACAGGGGAGCGCCCATGACAGAAAGTTTGACACTGCGCACCTGATCGTCGAGTATGCGATCGGTGTTTTGTGCCACCACAATACATGCAGAGAACAGAAGCAACAGGATTGTATACACTGATATCCGATTCATTCTATGACAGATTTAAGTGTTTGTTTATTCGTTCAACTAATTGAAAATCAATTTTTTGAATTTTTAATTAGTTGATTGTCAGTCCGATGCTGCGTACACCCGACCTGGTTATTACCTGAACAACCATCATTCCCGGAACTGTACCGGGCAGGAGATGGGAAATCCGGTCTTCACCTGATCCATTGCCAATCAGACGGCCATCGGCGCTGAATATCCGGTATTGAAATACTCCCGGGTGCTCCAGGTTAATATAATCTCCATTCTGCCAGACGACTGCCGGAGTCAGTGATGCCGGTTCTGCGGTCGGGGTGGCTGAGCAACCGTAAGCAGCGAGTTGCTGCAGAACGGATGCCCTCCGGGCTGTGATAAATGGTTTCAGACCTGCAATACCGCTCAGGCCTGGTCCGCCGCCACCGGGCAGATCCTGGTTGATATTTTGTTCGAACTGGGCACTGGTATAAAATTTGAAGGGGTCGTCATAGACGGCTGTTCTGACGAGATCGGCGAGTGAGTCTATGCGACTGTTAAGGTTCTGGTTCGAGAAATCCTGCACCAGATCGCAGTAAACCGCTGCATAGGCCGCCCGGAGCATAGGATCCTGCCAAAACCTGTTTAAAATGGGGCGCTGTTGTGCCGGCATGGGAATGTGACCGACAGGCAGCACCTTCAGACTGGCTAGCGGGATGCCCATTTGAAAGTTGCCGAAGGCCTCGTTTACATCCCAGGTAATCCATTCAAAACGATCAGTATCGGTGTTGTGGTACAGGAAATAATTGTGTCCCGAGCCCACGTAACTGTCGAGGTTCACAAAAAGATTGTGAGCGGCCCAGTATTTATACCAGCTTTGAAAATTCATAAAGCCGGACAGTACCGTTTCGAGTTGACTGGCTGGTGTGTTGTTCAGCTTGTCGAGCAACTCGACCAGATCGCTCCAGTTATTCTCTGTTTCATTGGTTTTCAGCTCATAGTCTGTGTAGTACAGCGTCTGGTCGGGGCCCTTCCAGTTTAGCGTACCTCTCGGATCGCCTTTGAACAGGTTGCCGTCCTTGTTGCCGAAACGGTCGTTCAGGAAAGTTTTATTGACATCTTCCACCACCGTGTAGAGTCCGCGGTACTGATCATTGACATACAGTCGGGCGAAAGAGCAGCGCGGGGCCACCACGCCGTGATCATTCAGATAATCCAGCATCAGCTTTTCCCTGAGCATGGTAGGATCCTTGAATCCGTTGTTGAGAACCAGCTTCTTGAGTCCGTCGTGGGCCTGATCTTCCACATATTCGGCCAGGTCAATCCTGAAGGGCTTTTTGGCTCCCTGATTGTTGTATGACGAGTTACCCTTGTATTTAACTCCTGACAGTGGATAAGTCTGGCCGTCAATGGCAACGGTAGCGCGCATGTACTGATCCAGTGTATAGTTCTGGGTCAGACTGTCCCAAAAGCCCGGCTGCGAAAAGGTGAACCTGATTTCGTGTACAGTCCACGCTCCGAAAAACTGATCGCCCGGATCCTGGGCGCTGATGGTGGCGGTTTGGAGCAACAGGGTCAGGAACAGCAACTTGCGCATAAGCATATTATCTTGTGATTGCGTATGCCGGGGGGCTCAGTCACGCATACCCGGGCACCGGATCTGGCCGAAGTAGTAGTTGATACCTATTCCCAGAAAGACATAGGTATCATTGCTTTTGCCATTACCGCGCTGATGCCCCGCGACCCCTACAAAAGGTTCCTGTGAACGGTCGGCAAGCGCAGCGGCGATTTCACCCCTGAGCGAGCGTACATCGCGGATGTCCGCATACACTCCGCTCACATCGTCCAGATAATCAGTGAATAACTTTCTGGCGCTCAGGTGTACGTCAATACTCCAGCGGTACGAAAAGTCGTATTTCATACCGATACCGTAGTTGAATGCAAACTGTGTCGTGGTGTATTCATCGCCCTGAAACTGGCCTTCAGTGCCCAGTTCGCGGAGATTGTAAATTTCACCCTGGTATTCGGTCTGCGGGTTGAAGTTGAAGAAAGTGGCACCCAGGAACATGTACGGGGAGTAGTTGAGTTCCCTGCTTCCGTGCACATAAGGCAGGAAGTTGAACTCGAACTGGGAAGAGAAATCAACAATCCGGCTGGTGAAGTTCAGGTTGCGGCGCTGTTCGTAGATGTTTCTTGATTCGGCATCATCAGCGGTGATACTGCCGATGGAGGGGCCGAAACTGAAAGCGAGCCGGTCGTTCATGTTGTATCGGAACAGGAGTCCCCCGGCTGGCTGGGCGCTGTTTACCCTCCAGCTTGTGTTGAGGTCACCGAAATAATTGGAGGCGCCGCCCCAGCCGCCAACTTCCCATCCGCGCATCTGTGCTGCTGCCGACTGCAGCGACAGTCCGAACACGAGCAAAAGAAGCGCACTACGTCTGATATTTGTCATAAAATCACAGTTTTGAGGCACAAATGTACGATTTTCCAGCGCAGCATTGCCATGCCCGCCGGAACATTCCAAAAACGTACAGACGGGTCAGATGTTTTACCGTTTATAAAATATAGTATAAACAATGTCATCTGATCAGATTATTAATTCCGGATAGCCGGTATTTTCTTACCATTGCACAAAAAATAACTGCTATGGAAATAACCTGGGAGGGCGTGTATCCTGCGCTGACCACGCCGTTTACGGCTCAAGACGAAATTGATTACCCTGTTTTTGAGAAGAATCTGGATGCACAGATAGCTGCCGGGGTACACGGAGTGATACTCGGAGGCACGCTCGGAGAAGCGAGCAGCCTGCTCAATGAGGAAAAGTACGATCTGGTGCGCTTCACGGTGGAGAAGACTGCCTCGCGTATTCCTGTTATCATGAATATTGCAGAGCAGACCACCAAAGGCGCTGCAGCTGCTGCCCGTGAAGCCGAGCGATGCGGTGCATCCGGACTGATGCTGCTTCCGCCGATGCGATACAATGCTGATGCGCGGGAGACGCTGGCCTATTTCCGCGCCGTAGCCGATGCCACGCCGCTGCCTGTAATGATTTACAACAACCCCGTGGATTACAAGATTATGGTAACCCTGGATATGTTCGCAGAAATGGCCTCCTGGCCTACCATCAGGGCAGTGAAGGAGAGTACCCGGGACGTCACCAATGTTACCCGGATGCTCAATCGTTTTGGCGACCGCTTCAAAATATTATGCGGTGTTGATACCCTGGCTCTGGAGAGTCTGCTCCTGGGGGCGCACGGCTGGGTTGCCGGGCTGGTGGATGCGTTTCCGCAGGAGACGGTGGACATTTACCAAATGGCAAAAAACGGTCAGGTTGCCGGGGCTGCTGCTCTTTACCGCTGGTTCATGCCCTTGCTTGAACTCGACATACATCCCAAACTGGTTCAGTACATCAAACTGGCTGAAGTGGCTACCGGACTCGGTACCGAGCATGTTCGCGCACCCCGTCTGCCCCTCGAGGGAGAAGAGCGTGAACGTGTATGGAAAATCATACAGGATGCCATCAGTACCAGGAAACAATCGTAAAATCAGCCGTAACTTTGCGGTTAACTCAAGCAATTAAACACCGTTCCATGAAAAGGATTCTTGCCCTGTTTTGTCTCATATTACCCGCTTTTGTTCAGGGCCAGTCTGACTGGCAGGATAAAGTGGCACCCGAGCTGCGTGCAGCCCTGAACAAGGGCGAAAAGCCGGCCCTGCTTATTTCTTTCCGTGAACAGGCCGACCTAGCAGGGGCTCGAATGATTCGGGGAAAAGAGGCCAAAGCCCGTTTTGTATTTGACCGGTTACTGGCAACCGCACAGCGCTCGCAGGCGCGTGCGATGCAACTGCTGGATGAATACAACACAGGAGGCAACACCCTTTTTATTGCCAATGCCTTGTCGGTAGATGCCGCTCCGGCAGCGCTTGTGCGTCAGTTGGCCCGGTTACCGGAGGTGAAACAGATTTCCGCCGACCCCTGGATTTTCTTCCATGGTCCTGCCGAGACGCAGGGCTCTTCTGTGGCTGAACGGAATGGCGTGGAATGGGGCGTTGCGCATGTGCACGCGCCCGAGGTGTGGAGTCTGGGCTTTTCGGGTCAGGGAATCACTGTTGGCGGGGCTGATACCGGTTACGAATGGACACACCCTGCTCTGAAAGGGAAATATCGCGGCTGGGATGCAACCTCCACAACAGCTGATCACCAGTACAACTGGCACGATGCCATACATGAATACAGTCCGCTGAACCTCGACTCGACGGGTAATCCGATAGGGACTAATCCCTGCGGACTCAGTGCTCAGGAGCCCTGCGACGATCATTTTCACGGAACGCATACGATGGGTACCATGACCGGCGACGATGGACTGGGTAACCAGATCGGCGTTGCTCCGGGTGCCAGATGGGTGGGTTGCAGAAATATGGAGCGCGGCTGGGGGCGCCCTTCCTCGTATCTGGAATGTTTCCAGTGGTTCCTCGCGCCGACAGATCTGGGTGGCCAGAATGCCGATCCGGCCAAGGCACCGCACGTGATTAACAATTCATGGTACTGCGACTACGTGGAGGGATGCACCGACCTGAGCATTAGTGGCATACTGCATGACGCGGTGATCAACCTCAAGGCATCCGGTGTATTTGTGGTAGTCAGTAACGGCAATTTTGGTTCCGGATGTGCCACCACCTACGGACCGCCGGCCTATTTCGAGGAGAGCTTCAGCGTAGGAGCTATCCGCAGCAACGATACCATTGCCAACTTCAGCAGTCGCGGACCGGTAACCATAGATGGTAGTAACAGGCTGAAGCCCAATGTCAGCGCTCCCGGAGTGGGAGTTCGCTCATCCACCCTTGGCGGACAGTATGGCGGCGCCAGTGGTACCAGTATGGCTGGTCCGCATGTGGCAGGCGTGGTGGCGCTGGTTTTGTCTGCCCGGCCCGATCTTGCCGGAGAGGTGGAACTGCTGGAGGATTTTCTGGAGGAAACGGCCTATCCGTTATACGACTTTATTGACTGTGGCGATGTTTCCGGCACCGTGGTGCCCAACAATACGTACGGTTACGGCGGCGTGGACGCCCTGTCGGCCGTACAGAAAGCACTTGCCTACACTCCTTCTTCGACCGTGCAGCCATCTGAAAGCATCATGGCTGCTGTAACACCCAATCCGGCCAGCTCGGATGCCCTGATGACCCTCGACCATTTGTCGGGAGAAACAGTTGTCACCGTTTACAATCAGGCAGGGCAGCAGGTATTCCGGCAACAACTGGAGGTATCCGGGCACGCAGTGGTCAGGCTTCCGGTGGCACAGCAACCTTCCGGTATCTATTACTGGGAAGTTCGTTCCGGCACGGGTTCGTTCAACGGAAAACTGATCAGAGAGTAACCGGCACAGAGGATATGAGGAAGATAGACATGCACACCCACATACTCCCGGAGAAGCTGCCCAACTTCGCGGACAAATTCGGATACGGAGATTTCATCCATCTTGTACACGAGCGTGAGGGGTTTGCCAATATGATGAAGGGGGGCGTTTTTTTCAGGGAGATAGCGAAAAACTGCTGGGATCCCGAGGTGCGAATCCGGGAGTATGAATTATTCCGGACATCGGTGCAGGTTGTCTGTACCATTCCCGTGATGTTTTCCTACTGGGCAAAACCTGAGCACTGTCTTGATCTTTCCATGTTTCTGAATGATCACCTGGCGGGTATCACCGATGACTACCCGGAGCGCTACATCGCGCTGGGTACGGTACCCATGCAGGATACTGATCTGGCTGTCAGGGAGTTACAGCGACTGAAGGAGCTCGGCTTCCCGGGCGTACAGGTTGGGTCCAACATCAACGGGCAGAATCTGAGCGAAGCCCGCTTTTTCCCGTTTTTTGAAGCCTGTCAGGAGCTGGATATGGCAGTTTTCATCCATCCCTGGGAAATGATGGGGGAGAGCGACATGAAAAAATACTGGCTTCCATGGCTGGTGGGCATGCCGGCCGAAACAGCCCGTGCGGCCTGTTCGCTTATTTTTGGAGGGGTACTGGAGCGACTGCCCCGCCTGCGCGTGTGCCTGGCGCACGCGGGAGGATCGCTGGTGCCTACCATCGGCAGGATAGAGCACGGTTTCAACTGCCGGCCCGATCTGGTGGCTGTTGACAATCCGGTAACGCCGCGGCGCTACCTGAATAAAATATGGTACGACTCTGCAACACATGATCCGCAACTTTTGCGTTATATACTGGAAGTAGTGGGTGACGACCGGGTTTGTCTGGGCACCGACTACCCCTTCCCGCTCGGTGACCTGGAGATAGGGGCCTTCATAGAGAAAATGGAGTTGCCTGCTGACACGGTGGAGCGAATCTTTTACAAAAACACCATTGCCTGGTTGTACGGGCACTGATGAAAAACAGAAAAAATGCGATTGATTATTATTCTGATGGCGGCATTATCGGTGATACAGATTTCCTGCGGAGGCGGATCCAGTTCAATTGCCGACCCGCATCCGATCGAATTTTCCGATTTGCCTGCCGATTTCCGCACTTTTTACGACAAATTTCACGAGGACAGTCTGTACCAGACGGCCCACATTGAGTGGCCCCTGCGCGGAGAAAAGGCGGAGGCACAGGGCGATGGTACCCCCAAAAAAGTGCTGGCCATGTGGGAGCCATCCAACTGGACCATGCAGCGCCGGCCTGATATGAAAGATGCAGGGTTGAAGCGTTCAACAGAAACGCTCGACGACCTGCTGGTCATCGAGCGTTTGCAGTATCCCATGGTAAATTACGGCCTTGAGCGCCATTTTTACAAGGATGAGAACAAGGAGTGGAAACTGATTTTCTATTCCGAGATGCAGGAACTCAGGTAATTCAGTCGAGAATCAGCACGCCTGCGGCTTCAAAGGAGACCTCCCGTTTTGGTTGGGTGATGGCTTCGATTTCAGCCTTCGACTTGCCGGCATCTTCAGCGAAGTGGCGAAGCATCTCGACAGAGGTGACCTCCACGCGTGCAAAACCGTCAATTACCACCCGCTTTCCGCCCAGATCTTTGGGCATGAAAAATGCGTAGTCTTTGAACGTAACGCGCATGGGAGGTTTGCCGGGCTGCTCGGATACCATAGACATCCAGCATCCTTTTTTCTGACAAACATCCTTGATTAGTCCTGTCACCTTGGTGTTTATAGAGTCGGCTGTTTCCATTTTCGACATCAAAGCATCGAAAGTAATGGCATTTTTAGCGGTAATGGTTTTGCCGAAATGCTTGCCGTCATTGGAAGATTGAGCACTTTTCTGACTGCACGACACCGCCATTGATACAGCCATCAGACAAATGAAAAAATTTTTTAACATGGTAAAAATTTATAATTAATTGAAAGTCAGAATTTTGGGGTGAGATTTGAGCCACAAAATTACAAATTCTGAAATAGATGAATACGAATGGCACAATATTAGATATATAATTGTTGTTCCTGCATCAATTTAATCCGCCTCGGTTGCCGTCAGGGTAAACGTCTTCTGCCACGATGTACAGGAATCCGGATCCTCCGGCATTTAATCCAGAAAAGAGCATCACTACGCCCTTCTTCATCCTTTCTGTTAGTTTTTCATCTCTTAAACCATTACGTTATGAAGGGGTTTAATCTCATTACCATTACCGGCGCACTCACAGTTTTCTCGCTTTTCCTGACAGCAGAAACGAAGGCGCAATGCATCAGCGGCAACTGCCAGACTGGCACAGGAACTTACCGCTATTCAGCCACATCCAAGTACACCGGACAATTCCAGAACGGCCAGCGTCATGGCAAGGGCAAGATGACCTATGCCGATGGCAACGTTTACGAGGGCTCGTTCTTTATGGGGAAAAAGCAGGGAGCCGAGGGCTCCATGTATTTTGCTTCCAGCGGCGACCGCTACATCGGGCCGTGGAAAAATGATCAGCCCAACGGTCAGGGTGTCTATTATTTCGCTTCCAGGGAACGTTATGAGGGTTCCTTTGTGAACGGAGTATTTGAAGGAGAGGGCACCATGTATTACCCGGACGGCGCCTATTACGCCGGCGAGTGGAGTAACAACAAGAAACACGGCCGTGGTGTATTCCACTACAGCGATGGCACTGAAAAACACGGTCAGTGGGAAATGGGCAAGCCTGTAGCTTCCTCCGACCGGATTACACGCAACAGCACAGACAAGGCAGAGAACGAAACTGCCGGGGAGCAGACTAAAGAAGAGTCGCAGCAGGAGACTGTTTCGGCTGTTGGAGCAAAGCCTGATCTGGCTGGTTTGCGCAACTGCGGCGCCACATACTGCCGCAGTGGCAAAGGATACTACCGGTATCCGGAGGGATCAATCTGGGTGGGCGAGTTCAAGGACGGAGCTCCACACGGCAAGGGTACCTGTTACTACGCCAATGGCGATCGCTATGAGGGTGAATGGGAAAACAACAAGCCCAACGGTGAGGGTATCATGCGATTTGCCAATGGCAGGAAGTACGGCGCAGTCTGGCTGAATGGTTCCATAGTTCAGGAACTGGATTCCAGTGAAGAGGTACCGGAAGAGCCCGTTGCCGTTGAAAGCAGCAGCGATGTCAAAATATGGGCTGTAGTAGTCGGGGTGGGAAAATACACTTCCATGCCTACACTGAAGTTTACCGATGACGATGCATTTCGTTTTTATTCGCACCTGAAAAGTCCGCTGGGCGGAGCACTGCCCGACGAGCAGATCGAAATACTGGTTGACGAAGGAGCAACGCGCGAGAATATCCTGCGTACCATGCGCAGATTCTTCCTGAAGGCCGACGAGAACGACGTGATTATGATGTACTTCAGCGGTCACGGACTGGAGGGTTGTTTCCTTCCTTCCGATTTTGACGGCTACAGCAACAAACTGCGCCATGATGAAGTGCGGAGTATATTTATGGAGAGCAAAGCCAGGCACAAGATATGCATTGCCGATGCCTGTCACAGCGGCTCTCTGGAGTACAACAGTGACGTGGCAGCACGCGGAGGGCCTGCCGCCGTTTCTCTTGAGCATTATTACAGGGCATTTGAAGAATCTGATGGCGGCATAGCATTGCTTATGTCATCCAAGGGAGAAGAACTTTCACTGGAAGACAAGGGGCTTCGTCAGGGTGTCTTTACCTATTATCTGCTCCGCGGAATGAAAGGGGAAGCAGATACTGACGACGATAAAATTGTTACTATCAAGGAGTTGCACAGTTTTGTACATAGTCGGGTGCGTGAATATACCGATGGGCAACAGACGCCCGTACTCACTGGCAAGTACGATGGCAACATGCCGGTCTCGATGCACAGATAATCATCAGACAGATGACGGGCAGAAGGCTGTCGAGTAACCCAAACGGGCAATCGGTTTTGTGACCGGTTGCCCGTTTGATATCCATAAATGGTATTGCCAGCTACTTGGGTAGATATAAAATACATGATATTCCAACTTATTTAGATATTTGCCATCGCCCTTTGGATTTCACACTAACCGGTTAACAGCACGCTATCCTGATGAGGTATATCTCTGTCCTAATTTTGTTTCTCTGCTCACTGGGAGCGCAAACAGTCGGTGCACAGTCTGTAACTGAACTGGAGTCGCGTTTTAACCGATCCGGTTCGAAGCAGGAAAAAATGAATTACGCCTATCAGATTGCCGAGAAAACACTCGCTTCTGCGCCCAAAAAGGCTTCTGACTATGCTACCAGGGCCAATCAGCTAGCTACAGAAATCGGAGACAAAAAAAGAGAAACCGAGGCTGCTCTGCTGGCAGCGGAGGCGGAGTACCGGCAACGCAATTACAAGGAAGCCAACGGCCGCTATATCAGGGCCTGGAATACCGCCCGGAATTACGGTTACCGCGATGCTGCGGTAACTTCCATGGAGAAGTTACAGGACATAGCGTCCAAACAAAATGATTTCAGGGAGGCGCTTAAATGGAGCACAGAGATTGTCAAGTATCTGAAGGATAACACCGGACCGGGAGCCCGGAGCGGGGGCGAAGCCCAGCGCAAACTCGAAAATCAGCTGGCTGCGCTGGAGGCCGAGAACCGGCAACTGAAAGAACAGCTGGCTCAGGCTACCGGACAGACGGAAGTGCTTGAAACCAGTTACCAGTCTCAACTGAAAGACGTTCAGGAGCAGTCGCAGTTACAGATAGACGAGAAATCGGCCGCCATAGACCAGATTTCCAGAGAAAAACAGCGGGCAGATTCCATTGTAAGAGTTAATAACCTGCGTCTGAAGAATCTTACACAGGAGCAGATGATTGATTCCATCGTTAAAGCGCAGCAGGAGCGCGAGATTCAGGGGCAGAAACGCCGGGAGGCCGAACTCAGGCTGGAAAAGGAAGCCTTGCAGGCTACCCGTAACCTGTCATTCCTGCTCTTCGGATTTGCCTTTCTGCTTGCCTTCCTGTTTTATTTGCGCTTCAGGGCCAAACGTCGCATGGCCAATGAGTTGTCGGTGAAAAACTCCATGATTGAAACTGCCCAGCGACAAAGCGACAGTCTGTTGCTGAACATCCTGCCGCCTGCCATTGCCGAGGAGCTGAAAACACGCAACAAGGTGGCTGCCAGGAGGTATGAGCAGGCTACCGTGATGTTTATTGACTTCAAGGGATTCACCAATGTGGCCGAAAAACTGACTCCGGAGCAGCTTGTGGAGGAGCTCGACCACTGTTTTTCCGGTTTTGACCAGATTATCAGCAAATACAATATAGAAAAAATCAAAACCGTCGGTGATGCCTATATATGTGCATCGGGGTTATCGGACAAAAACGTGAATCCGGCGGATATGATCAAGGCCGCACTGGAGATCCAGGATTTTCTCCTGGCGTTGAAGGCCGAACGTATGGGACAGGGCCTCCCGTACTTCGAGGCACGGGTGGGTATTCACGCCGGGCCGGTTGTTGCGGGTGTGGTAGGGGCTAAAAAATTTGCCTACGACATCTGGGGTGATACTGTTAATACGGCAGCGCGAATGGAAGAGTCGTGCGAAACCGGTCGAATTAACGTGAGTGAAACCGCCTACTGGAATTCCAAGTACGAGTTTGACTGGGAATACCGCGGTAAACTGGAAGCCAAGAACAAGGGGCCTATGGAAATGTACTACGTCACTGGCGTCAAACAATACTGATCCGAATCCCGCTGGAATACTCCAGGGTATTCGGGCTGCCTTTGCAGACACATGCTTTCACTGTGGTTCATTAGCAGCAGAACGGCGGATTTACACAACTACTTTCGGGCGTACGCGCAGGTACGCAGGGCAATTCCCTTTTGCACAAAAAAACTATTTTTCTGCGCTGAGCCCTGCCCGTGAAGATTCAAGAAAAGAGCGAACCGCGCTGAAGCTTACCGTTTCCCGCTGGAAATGAAACTGGGCTGCGGCAGCCTCTTCCTCCGTGGCCTGGAGGTGATTCAGGATATTGGTCAGGTGCATTTTCATGTGTCCCTGCTGTATTCCGGTGGTAATCAGTGATCTGACTGCTGCAAAGTTCTGGGCGAGTCCGACAGCCGCAGTAATACACATGAGTTCTTCGGCGGATGGGTTTCCAAGAATTTCAAGTGATTTTCGGGCGAGCGGATGCAGGGCGGTAAGTCCGCCGACAGCTCCCATGGCAAGCGGAATTTTCAGTTCAAAGTGGAAAAAATCATCGCGAAGTTCGCAACTGCTCAGGCTTCGGTACTGTCCGTCGCGACAGGCATAGGTATGTCCGCAGGCTTCTATGGCGCGGAAATCATTTCCGGTAGCGAGCACAACGGCATCAATACCATTATAAATACCCTTGTTATGGGTGGTGGCGCGGTACGGATCTATCCGGGCGATACGCACCGCCATGGCAAACCGGCGTGCCAGCGCTTCGGCATCCATTCCCTGACTTCTGGCCAGTTCCGAGAAGGAGGAGACCGGACATTCGACCCATGCGCGCACGATACAGTCGGGGGTATAATTCGAGAGAATGGACATGATGACCTCCACATCGCGTTCGGCGTCGGTGAGGTCCGGGTAATCAGTGAAAAACAGTTCGAGACAGTCGGCGTACCGCTCCAGTACTGAATTTACGAAGTTGGCACCCATACTGTCGCAGGTTTCGAATGAAACACGCAACTGGAAGTAATGAGGTTCAACAGTTTCAAAATCAACAAGTTCGATATCCAGTACGCCTCCGCCGCGTTTGCGCATGTTTTCCGTCAGGTCGTCGGCGCAGGAGAGGAGACTGTTGCGAATATCCGGGAATATCTGCCGGAGTCTTTCAGTTTTACCGGGCCAGCGGAAGTGTACCTGACCGAGTTTGACTGTTCCGAGTACTTCGGCGTGAAAGCCGCCCCTTTCCTGCCAGAATTTGGCTGCGCTGCTTGCAGCTGCCACCACGCTGCTTTCCTCAATCACCATTGGAACCGCATAGGGCTTCCCGTTGATTACGAAGTTGGGGGCGATGCTGTAGGGGAGTACATAATTCGAGATGGCATTTTCTGTAAAACCGTCAACAATACGTTGAACAGCGTCATCTTCATGTTGCCAGGATGACAATACTGCAGCAAGTTCATCGGGAGACGAGGAGAAGTTTTCCGCCAACCAGTTGATTTTCTCTGATTTGGACAACTTTGAAAAACCGTTGATGGTTTTCATAATTCAGAATTATTAGTAAACAGACATATCCACCTTCGTGGTGGCCGCGCACTATCGGGGCGTCAGGAAAGCATTCGAGAGTTCCAGTCCGCGCACCTGTGCACGCACAAAGGTACGAAGCGATTCGTAGTCGCCCTGCGCATGTCGGAGGAATGCTGATGCCTGTCCGTAAACAGCCGGAAGAACAGACCGTCTGGTGAGATAATAACCATCGAGGAAGTCGGACACTCCCCCCGAGATAATCAGGTGCCGTGTTTGGCATGAAGTTCCCGGTTCGCTGGCTATATTGTTGGTCCATTCGAGCATTTCGCTGGCTGAGTGCCCTACGCGTGCCAGTCCGGCAAAGGCATTCTGATGCTGTTCATTGCTGCGGAGCAGTTCCAGCAGGGCAAAATTGGTGCCACCGGCGGCTCCAAATTCGATGGCTCCCAGCGGCAGTTTCATCAGGGCCCGCAGGCTTGCCGGCCCGAAACCTTGTCCGACCTCCTTGACAATCACAGGAAAGCTGAACCGGCTGATCATTTCCTCTACTATTTCCAGCGGGGGGCGGCTGAAATGATCTCCTTCCGGCTGCATAGCCTCCTGAAGCGGGTTGATATGAACAATGAGGCCGTCTGCCTGCAGTTTGTCAATCAGTTCCTGAATTTTTTCGGCGGATTTGTTTTCGAGCAGTTGTTCGATCTGAGCGCTCCCGAGGTTGGCATAGAGCGGCAGATCGGGGCCAATTACGTTTCTGACATCGAAATCGGGCAGAAACTCGTTGCTGTTGAGCAGTTGCCTGCAAGAGCCGAGGCCCATGCCCATACCGAACTCTGCGCAGGCACGTGCGAGGTTTCCGTTTATTTTTCGTGCCAGTGCGGTACCGCCGGTCATGGAGGAAACCCACATGGGCGTGCGCAGCTGCTTGCCCAGAAAATCGAGAGGCTTCAGAGAGCCCTCTTCCGGGTGAGCAGAGAGGGCGGGTTCGTAATAGAACCGGGCATCCAGCTCTCCGGATTCTACCCGGCTTTTGAATGCCAGCGCAATGTGATCGTGTTTTCTGCTTTCTGCTGTAGGATCTTCCTGGCTCATTAATTTCGCGCTATTCGAACAGTTTATAGTATCTCGCACCGAGAGTTACCCCTTCGGTACCGATTTTGTCAAGGCCCCAGGTATTTTTTTCGGGTTGTACGGATACGCTGGAGTAACCTTTGTGGAGGTGTTCATATTGGTCCCAGGAGAGGGGCGTTCTATTTTTCAGTTTGGAGAACAGGTGGAAATGCTGTACCACGTTTTCCCATCCGGGCTGCACTGTAGCTTCGAACACTTTAGCTTTGGAGCCACTACCATAAGCTATGAAGCCGAGGCGTTTCTTGTCGAGCCTGACCTTGTCGTGCCAGTCGGATTCGAGAGCGCTCATCAGGGCCAGAAAAACGGAGGCAGTATAGAGGTTGCCCGTTTCCTGACTTGCCCGCTGTGATTTTTCGATTTTGTCCTGAACGAACTTCTTGTAGAGAGGTGTTTCGCTCACCGATTTCAGGAATACTGCAGTGGCCTTGTCGGCTGATTTCTGGTCGGGATAATGCGAAAGATCAGGCTCTTGCAGGTTGAATCTGGCTACATCTTTTTCCCATATTCCTTTTTGCTTGCGTTCGGCAATGAACTGTTCCACGTAGATTCTCTTTGCGTGGAATGCGTAGGGCAGGTGAAAAATCATGCGGGCCCATCGCTCCGAGATGGCCGGGAACTGTCCTGGTCGCATCAGTCCGGAGTCTTCTGCCCTTGCCCTGAAGTCTTCGAGTGCTTCCTGCATACGCCACTGGTAGCACTGATTGGAAAACTGTCCGTCGAAGACCGGCGTTTCTGTATATGTATCGCGCCGGGGTTTGTAAAAATCGTGTACACTGTCCATGGCTACTCCGCATACCCGTCTGAATGACAGGAGTCGCGGGTTGGCTTTAACCAGCATCGCAACCGCTCCGGCACCCTGAGTGTATTCGCCAGACGATTCCAGTTCATATTTTGCCAGATCGCTGGCAACCACGATACCTGTGTTGCGCGGGTTGGCGGCAATCCAGTCGAGTGTATTATGGAGTGCATCCACGGCGCCGATACAGGCAAAGGTCATGTCCAGAACATCGCAATTGCGGAAGCAGTTTTCGCCCCATTTGGCAGCCAGACGCTTCTGTACCATTTCTGTGGCATATGTGGCGGTCGGTTTGGAGCCGTCGAGCGCACTTTCGGTACCCATGTATATGCGCCCTATAGTGCGCGGGTCAATGTTATTGCGTTCGATGAGCTCATAAATAGCTTCCGCTGCCATGGTGGCTGCATCTTCATGTGCGTCGCAGAAAGCCATTTTGTGCAGACCCAGACCTCGCGACAGTTTTTCGTAGGCGATGCCACGCTTTTCTGCCAGCGTATGAATGTCAAGGTAAATTTTGGGCACATAGAGTGCCATGTCGTCAATTCCAAAAGTCATGGTAGTAGAAACGAAATAGTGCTGCTTTTCGGCTACCTGGCGGCGTGATTTAAGTGAAATCAGTTGGTATTAAGGCTCACCGGTGGTGTCGGCAAAGGAGTTCCGGGGTTAAAAGATATTTAACAAAGTTTATCCTTCTTTGTTTTAGGATTGAAGAAACTCTCAAACGTCTTACCTTAGCCGCGCTATGCAAGTTGGAAAAACACTTCTCGATCAGGACAAGATGCAGCTCGTTATCGAGCGGCTTTGCCACCAGCTTCTGGAAGACTGGGGTGATTTCAGTAATGCCTGTATTATAGGTATTCAGCCCCGGGGCGTTTTGCTTTCGGACCGCATCTATACCAGGCTGCAGTCATTGACCGGCGATATGCCCATAGAGTACGGGAAACTCGATATCACATTTTACCGGGATGATTTTCGCACAGAGGCCGGGCCGCTGACTGCCTATCCCAACAAGATAGATTTTGTGGTGGCCGGTAAAAAAGTGTTGCTGATTGACGACGTTCTGTACACCGGTCGAACCATTTCTGCCGCGCTTTCTGCGTTACAGCACTATGGCAGGCCGCGTGCTGTTGAGTTGCTTGTACTGGTTGACCGCCGTTTCAACCGGCAGATACCTGTGCAGCCTGACTATGCGGGCATCAGCGTGGATGCGCTGGACGAGGCATACGTGAAGGTGCGCTGGAGAGAGACACACGGTGCGGATTCCGTGTTGTTTTTCGACAAGAAGCAGGATGTCACGCCTGCCGGGGTTTCCATATAACCTCTTCTGCGTTCAGGTCGGCTGCCAGTTTTCTTCCCAGAACAAAGAACCAGTCGGACAAACGGTTCATGTATTTCAGGACTATTTCATCAACGGGCTCTTCGGCCAGTTGCAGGGCGACAATCAGTCGTTCGGCTCTCCGGCACACAGTACGGCACACATGACAGTGCGATACGGATGTATGACCTCCGGGCAGGATAAAGTTGCGCAGCGGAGGGAGTGTTGCCTCCATTGTGTCAATATCCCTTTCAAGCATTTCAATATCTTCGTGGGTGATACCCGGTGCGGCCGGATTTTTCTCCGGATCGGATGCCAGATGAGCGCCGATGGCGAACAGATTATTCTGCGCGGTGGACAGTGCGTTCCTGACAGATTCGTCAGTGAGTCCATCGCGGAGCAGTCCGATAAAAGCATTGAGTTCATCGGTAGTCCCGTAAGCATCCACTCGCAGGTGGCTTTTGGGTACCCTTTTGCCTCCGAAGAGAGCGGTTTCGCCCTTATCGCCGGTTTTGGTATAAATTCTGAAGGCCATTGGTCTTTATCTGGAGGGTAGGTATCCCTATTGTTTGATTTCCTTTGGTGTGATGTCGGCTGGTGCCTTTTCCGGATCTTTCTGTTGACGGGGCCTTGACATCATACATTCATCGGAGGAGGTATCGGACGGTTCGAAGGGTTGTCCGTTCAGTACGGCCCAGGTCAGGGGAGCCCATTCGGCGAGTGGCTTGCGGAGCGTTTCCGTTTTGGTGCGGCCCTGAGCAAGCGTGAGTCGTTCGAGCATGAGTTTGCGCAGGGCGGGCTTGCCTTTGTTGAGTGCGCCTGCAAAAATGAGATCAGATGAGTAGGGAATCAGTTCGAGGCAGGTTACGGCGTGATCGAGTCCGTCGCGACCATCAACAGTTCCGTTAAAGTTGAGCATTTCTTCCACAGCCCTCATATCGCCCTGACGAGCGAGATCGAGTTGTTCCTTGTATTTAAAGCCAGCCCACTGTGCAGTACTCAGCACAGAGGGAGAAACAAAAATGTCGGAATTGGCAGCCTTGTTCTGTCCGGAGAGAGCGGAGACAAAAAGGCTGAAGAACATCGTTGCGAAGAACCAGTTTTTCATAATAACGGATGTATTGCTGTGCGTAAAACAAAAACTCGGATGCAAAGGTGCAAGTTTTGCGCCATACATGTCAAGTATCTGAATAAATGAGCGCCCTTTTGGAAAGATTTCTTTGTTGATGTCGGCAATATGGCTAATTTTGCGCCGCTTTTGAGCTGCAATTGTTGTTATCAGAGCATTATCAGTGTCTGGCAAGTTACTTGCCGCGAACAACCAAAATATTCCGCAATTATGGGACGCGCGTTTGAATTCCGCAAAGAAAGAAAGTTTAAGCGTTGGGCCGGTATGGCCAAAACCTTCACCCGCATTGGCCGTGAGATTGCTCTGGCGGTGAAGTCGGGGGGATCCAACCCGGAATATAATTCCAGGCTGAGGCTTGCCATTCAGAATGCCAAGGCGGCCAACATGCCCAAGTCAAACGTGGAAAGTGCCATCAAAAAAGCCAGTGGCAAGGAAGCGGAGAACTTTCAGGAGGTTGTTTACGAGGGCAAGGGGCCGCATGGCATCGCGGTGCTGGTGGAAACAGCCACTGATAATCCAACCCGTACGGTAGCGAACGTGCGCATGTACTTCGATCGCTGCGGCGGAGCACTCGGCACCTCCGGCAGTGTGGCATTTCTGTTCGACCGGAAGGGCGTATTCAAAGTGAAGGCAGAGGGTCACGACTGGGACTCACTGGAGCTGGAGCTGATTGATGCGGGCCTGGAGGAACTCAAGCGTGAAGACGACGAGATGGTACTTTATGCGAGTTTCACCGATTTCGGTACCATGCAGAAAGCACTCGAAGACCGCAATATCGAGGCCACCAGTGCCGGTCTCGAATATATTCCCAACACGAC
>JBEGNB010000132.1:0-4078 GCA_041182785.1 Bacteroidota bacterium | reverse complement strand
GTATTATCCGTATTTGCCTGTTTCCATACGGGAGAATGCCCGGACATTTAATCTGGCCAATCTGTACTTCCACCAAAAGAAATACGGTCAGGTAATCGAACTGCTCCGAAATGTGGAGTACAGCGATCTGGTGTATGCGCTGGGATCCAAACTGATTCTTCTGAAAACCTATTACGAATCGGGCGAACAAATGGCGCTGGACTCCCTGACCGACAGCTTCAGGGTTTTTGTACGCCGGAACAGAGACATGTCAAAGGGCCTTCAGAAAGAGTACCTGAACTTCCTGAACTTCCTGTCGAGGGTGCCAAATGCCCGACTCGCAGGCTCGTTGCCAGCATTGCATAAAAAGGTATCGGAATCACAACACGTGATATCCAAAAAGTGGTTGCTCGAAAAAATCAGTAACGGAGCTAGGTGATCTGCTATTTCACGTACAGCTCGCCATTCAGTATATTTCGCGAAATGACGATTTTCTGTATTTCGGAGGTTCCCTCGTAAATCTGCGTGATTTTCGCATCGCGCATGAGGCGCTCAACGTGGTACTCCTTCACAAAACCGTAGCCGCCATGTATCTGTACAGCTTCCACGGTATGGCGCATGGCCACATCGGATGCGTACAATTTCGCCATGGCAGCAGCCTGGTCGAAGTTCAGATGCTGGTCTTTCATCCAGGCCGAGCGATAAACCATCAGGCGGGCTGCCTCAATTTCGGTTGCCATATCGGCCAGTTTGAAGGCAATAGCCTGATGTTGTGCAATAGGCTTGCCGAATGCACTGCGCTCCTGCGCGTACGCGACCGACAGCTCGTAAGCGCCAGCAGCGATACCCAGTGCCTGTGAGGCAATTCCGATTCGGCCACCCGAGAGTGTCATCATGGCAAATTTGAAACCGAAGCCATCCTCGCCAATGCGGTTCTCTTTGGGCACCTTCACATCACTGTACATGATAGATGTGGTGTCGGAAGAGCGGATACCCAGTTTGTCTTCCTTGGCGCCAATGGTAACACCGGCCCAATCGGACTCAACAATCAGGCAATTGATACCGCGATGCTTCAGTTCAGGATTGGTCTGGGCTATGACGAGATGTACTTTTGAAGTAGCACCGTTTGTAATCCAGTTTTTGGTTCCGCTCAGGATGTAATGGTCACCCATATCAACAGCGGTAGTACGCTGACTGGTGGCATCGCTGCCTGCTTCCGGTTCAGAGAGACAGAAGGAGCCTATCCATTCGCCGGAGGAGAGTTTGGGAAGGTATTTTCTCTTCTGTTCTTCGGTACCAAACTTTTCTATACCCCAGCAAACCAGGGAGTTGTTAACCGACATGATAACAGAGCAGGAGCTGTCCACTTTGGAAATCTCTTCCATGGCCAGCACATAAGAGAGGGTGTCCATACCACCACCTCCGTACTCGGGGGAAGTCATCATGCCCAAAAATCCGAGTTCTGCCATTTTTCTGACTTGCTCGGTGGGGTAAAGCGCTTTGGAGTCGCGTTCAATAACTCCGGGTTTCAGCTCGTTTTGAGCGAAATCGCGTGCAGCTTGTTGTACTGCGAGATGTTCTTCGGTCAGGAGAAACATAATCTGGGTTGATTTGATGGCCCCGGAAGATCCGGGCTGGTGTGAATAGTAAAGGCGTCACAAATGTAAATCAATATCTTTGCCCCTCAATTCATTCACATGCGTTTTTTCGCCATTCTTATTTTGCTGCTCACCCGGGAGCTGGCATCAGCTCAGCAAACAGCCACGGTTTTCGGGCGTATCACTGATGCATCCGATGGACAACCAGTCGAGTTTGTCAGTGTTTATATCAAGGGCGGTGGCAAGGGTGTGGCCTCCGATGAAAGCGGAAAGTTTGCTATTCAGGTGCCGGCAGGGCAGCGTCTGACGCTCGGTTTCCGCAGGGTGGCCTTCAAGGAAGCCAGCGCCGATGTGCTTCCGCTACAACCCAATGCCCGTTTTGCACTGGATATCTCCATGGCGCCCAATGAATCCAATCTGGAGGTGGTAATCAGTGAAAGAAGAATTGACGGAGGCGGCATGCTTAAGGAAAAGAATCTGGCTGAACTCAAGTTGCTGCCCACTACCACCGGTAACCTGGAGGCAGTACTTCCACACATAGCTCTTGGCGCCAACACGGGAAGCGGGGGCGAACTCAGCTCCCAGTATCAGGTGCGGGGTGGCAACTACGACGAAAATCTCGTCTATGTGAATGATTTCGAGATTTATCGCCCGCAACTGATCCGCGCCGGTCAGCAGGAAGGCCTCACTTTCCCCAATATTAATCTGATGCGCGACCTGTCGTTCTCCAGCGGCGGATTCCAGGCCCGCTATGGCGATAAAATGTCGTCGGTGCTCGATGTGAAATATAAAAGACCCGATACCCTGCGCGCGAGTGCGAGTGCGAGCCTTTTGGGCGGTTCAGCACATCTGGAGGGCAGCTGGAAGCCCTCAACGGCAGGCTACAGGGCATTTCGCTACCTCGTAGGCGCCCGCTACAAAACAACCAGAACCCTGCTCGGCAGTCTCGACGTAAAAGGCGAGTATGTACCAAATTTCACCGACGTACAGACTTACCTGACCTACGATATAAATCGCGACTGGCAAATCGGCGCCATTGGAAACCTGAACCGGTCCACCTACGGCTACAAGCCACAAAGCCTGGCACGCGCCTTCGGCCTCGTGGATTACGCCCTGCAACTCCGTACGGCATTCGAGGGCCAGGAGGTGGATGATTTCACACAGGCCATGGGCGGACTTTCACTGACTTACCTGCCCGATCGCCAGAAAAATCCGCTCTATCACAAAATACTGACCTCTGTCTGGCGAAGTCAGGAAAACGAACGCTTCGACATCCTCGGTTACTATATTCTGGGTGAACTGGAGGAAAACCTGGGCTCGGAGGGCTTTGGCGAAATCACCAATGTGCTCGGCACAGGTACGCAGCACACCTGGGTGCGCAACTATCTGACGGCCGATGTACGAAACGTGGAATACAAAGGTGGAATTGAACTCCAAAAAGACGACGCCGGTATCAGCCTGACCAGAAGTCACTTCCTCCAATGGTCGGCCAGGTGGCAGAATGAAGCTATCAATGACCGGATCAATGAGTGGGAACGCCTCGATTCGGCCCTGTATTCCCTGCCCTACGATACAGTGGCCCTGCACGTCCGAAAAGTGCTGAAAACTACGAATAATCTCCAAAGCGACCGTTTTTCTGCGTCGTTTCAGGATACCTGGACCTGGCGCCGCGATGGCGTGCGGGAACTCCAGATTATTGCCGGTGTACGCGGACAGTACTGGTCGCTCAACAACGACTGGTTTGTAACTCCCCGCGCCCAGATGCTCTTCAAACCGCTGAATACCCATAAAGATATTTCGTACAGACTGGCGGGCGGATTGTTCTATCAGCCGGCATTCTATCGTGAAATGCGCCGCCTGAACGGCTCGGTAAACACAGATCTGGCAGCACAGAAATCGGCTCACGCCGTGGGCGGACTCACCTGGGATTTTCTATGGGGAAAGCGGAGACCCGTAAAAATGCGCCTGATCGCCGAAGCCTACTACAAAAAAATGTGGGATCTGGTTTCATTCGATATTGACAACGTGCGTATCCGCTACTCGGGAGCAAATGATTCGAAGGGTTATGCCACCGGCCTGGATCTTCGCCTGAATGGTGAATTTGTGGAAGGAGCCGAAAGCTGGGTAAATCTCTCGTTCCTGCGCACGCGCGAGTCCCTCGACGGCGTGCAGCACCGCGCCCGGAATGTCGGGGAGCAGGACGGATTCGACGTAAAGGATGTACCGAGACCGACAGACAGGCTTTTCACCTTCTCCACTTTCTTTCAGGATTACCTCAGAAACAACAAGAATGTGAGAATGCACCTCAACCTCACAGTCGGCAGCGGACTGCCTTTCGGTGTGGTGGACAATAACATCATTTTCCGCAACCCATACCGCTTCGCCCCCTACCATCGTGTAGATATCGGATTCGGATTTCAGCTCTGGAAAGACGCCTGGCGGAAGAAACATCCAAGGCATTTCCTCCGTTTCACCCGCGACACCTGGGCAAGTCTGGAAGT
>JBEGNB010000131.1:0-5432 GCA_041182785.1 Bacteroidota bacterium | reverse complement strand
GATCAGTACATTATATCTGGACAGATTCAGTCCGTTGAACCGGTCGGCATCAACGAGTGTGACCGGAATCTGGTAGCGGGTGTCGAGCAGGTGCCAGGCTTCTCCTGATTCCGAAACGGAAACCCCATCACCGGTGAGCAGGAGTATTTTGGGTTGCCTTACTACCGGGAACTGACTGCTGCCAAGATCGGGGCCAGCTGCGGTTAGTCCGTTTTCAACAGGTGTGACGGTGGCTCCCATTTCTGCCACCTCATTCATCAGGCTGGAAAATTCCCGGGCGCTGATATTCTGCCTGTCGGCCGCCAGCACCAGTGTACCCTGCCGGAAACTGTGCCCGTCGGCAGTGAATGGCTCCATGGCCACACGCACGCGGGCACCCGAGCGCAGGAGGCGGGCGGCTATGCGCGGGAAATCGTATCCCTCCGGCGACACTGCGAAGGCAAACGGAACAATGTCGCCCGGCGGTGGAGCTGGTTTTTGCAGCTCGTTCTTGCCTTTTTCCTGTGTTTTTATGGAAGAAATATCTTTTCCTGTAACCGGCTGCCATTCGAGCCCAAAGGCATCAGGCAGCGTCCAGGCCGAGATATCGTAGAAAATACTGTCGCTAAAAGTAGTCTGGCGCTCGAAAATACCCCGTATGAGTCTGTACTGAGGCTGCTGACAGGGTACGAATACAGTTTTGGCTGCGCGGAATGTCTTCCCGCCGCCGGAGTAATCCTGCATCAGGTATGTTGCACGGATTTTGTGCATCTCCAGTATGTCAAGAAACGCTTCCGAAGCAGCATCCTCGTTGGTGAACAGATAACCCTTTACTTCTGCTTTTGATGCCTCTTCGAGTGCCGACTGGTAAAATGAGTACAGGTATTCGTTCAGTTCCACACGCATATCGCCAACGGCCTGCAGTGAGGAAAGCGATGCATACACCTGATTCCGGATAGTGAAAGGAAAGGTTAGGAGACCATTTTCTGTTTCCTGGGCGGTACCGCGGCTGCTGGCCTGCTCGAAGAGGATACCGATACAGCCCTGTGCATCGGGATAGGTTGATCCCTTGCCGTAGTAGAAGTCGTCGAAGTTTTCGCCGGTATAAAACAGTATTTTCTTTTCGGAAAGCAGTTTTGCGTGGTAGGTCGCAATTTTGGCTGTCAGTTCCTGATTTCTGGCAGGGGTAATCGGGTTGACACGGCTTGGCACCCCGGGCTGGAAGAAAAACGTGGAATTACTGCCCATTTCGTGATGATCGGTCAGTACGTTGGGTCGCCATTCCTGAAAAAGAGCCACTCTGCCCACTGATTCGGGCTGACGGGCTACCAGCCAGTCGCGGTTCAGATCAAAACCGTAGTGATTGGTGCGGCCGCGCGGCCAGGGCTCGTTATATTCGTTGCCTGCCGGATCGGCCGACAAGGTTTTTGACTTGTTGGTGTTAATCCAGTTGGCAAAACGCTGCAGTCCGTCCGGATTGAAACAGGGGTCCAGAAGAATCACGGTATTTTTGAGGAGTTGTGTCAGTTCCTGCGATTGTCCTGCGGCCAGATAGTAGGCCACCAGCATGGAGGCGTGATCTCCGCTGGCCTCATTCCCGTGTATGGAGTAGCCCATATAATACACAGCTGGCAAGTCTTTCAGATTGGGTTTACTGGTTCCCTGAGGATTAAACAGCTGCTGTCTCGTTGACTTGATGTCATTCAGGCGCTCAAAGTTGGAGGGATCTGTAATGGTCAGACAGACAAGCGGCCGGTTTTCGTGCGAACGACCGTATTCCTGCAGCGAAATGCGGTCGCTGGCTGCATCGAGTGCGCGCATATATCCAATCAGCTGATCGTGCGAGGTATGCCATTCACCGACCTCATACCCCAGCCATGATGCGGGGGTAGGTATGTTCTGGTCATACCTGACGTCGGAAGGAAGGTAGTAGTCGAGGGTGGGTTTTTGCTGGGCCAGTACAGGTACACACAACAAGAGCAGAAATACGATGCGAAAGAAGGGCAGTTTCATGTAATTGTTCAGAAGAATCAGTCGGTTGGCACGGGGCCTGTCGCCGGAATGAGTAATAAACCTTGGTATTTCCGGAATGAGAAAGAGCGGTCAATCCGGGAATTTTGTTGTAAAAACCGGTGAAATGTACGGTGATTTTCAGTTATTAATGTTTAATAATGACTATTCTGTATGAATAATACCTTGAATTGGGTGGTTGTTTCGATATTTAACCCGCAAAACGTTATCGCTTAAAAACTTTGTTGCATGAAACGACTTACTACATTCTTCCTGTTTTTAACCTGTCTGGCAGTCAATGCCCAGACGCTGTATGTGAAGCAGAACGCAACGGGCGCCAATAACGGCAGTTCCTGGGCTGATGCCTACACTTCACTTGAGCAGGCACTCAGTACGGCCGCTCCTGGCCAGACAATATGGGTAGCTGCTGGTACCTACAAATCATCGGCTGCCTCCAACAAGACTTTCCTCCTTTCCGATGGTATGAAAATGTACGGCGGATTTGCGGGTACTGAATCAAGTCTGAACCAGAGAAACATCACCGCCAATGCTACTGTCCTCGACGGTGATATCAATGGCGACGATGTTCCGGGCGATTTTACCACTAATCGCTCTGACAATGCACTGCACGTGGTAACCTGTGTGGAACTGGCTTCCAATCCCGGCATGGTGGTGGATGGCTTCATTATCCGCAATGGCCAGACGCTGAATGGCAGTGCCAACCCCGACCTTACCCGTCGCGGTGGTGGTATTCAGATACTCGGTAAAACCACGCTGCGCAACTGTCGGCTGGCTGGCAACTACGGCGATACCGGAGCCGCCATCGCCGTGCTCGATGCGCTGGCAAATGGTGTGGTGGTAGAAGATTGTGTTATCGAGAACAACAAAGCCGAGGCGTCGGGAATTTTCTTCCTGCGCAATACCAACGGTGGTACAATCAAGCGCTGTACGCTCCGCAACAATGCAACCAACCGCGGCGCGCTTTATCCGAGCGGCACAACCAACGTGCTGATTGACAGCTGCCTGATCGAAGGAAATAATGCCGGCACCAACTTCGCCGGTGGTATGTTCAGCTGGCAGGCGTCCTGGACGATGAAGAATACCACCTTCCGCAAAAATAAAGCCGCCAATGCTGCCGGTATTTATATTGACAACCGCGACGGTGGCGACCTGGCAGTCATGGAGAACTGCGTGTTTGAACAGGATACCGCAACGGGTTTCGGTGGCGGCGGTATTTATGGCTGGCAGGCTACCTTCAATCTGAAAAACAGCGCTTTCAGGGGCAATTATGCGCCTAATGCAGCAGCAATCTACTGTAACGGCCGCGAATTTGACAGTTCTTTCAATATTGAGGGCTGTACTTTTGAAGATAATACCAATACCGACTACGGAGCCACCTTCTGGAACAACCGTACCAATTACACTATGTCCAACTGTACCTTCAGGGACAATGTGGCGCCGAGTTCAGGAGCCGCCATTTATAATGGTGATACTACCGTGTTTGTGGTGGGCAACACATTGTTCCAGGCTAACAGGGGTACTTATGCCGCAGCTATTGCCAACTACGGTATTGGCTGCGACGGTGTTTTCAGGAGCTGTACGTTCCGCGAGAACGAAGCTACTCAGGGCGGCGGAGCGATCAGTAACGGATTCAAGGCACATGCCACCTTCGATGATTGCCAGTTTATTGAAAACAAGGCTCGCTTCGGTGGAGCTATCTTTACGCAGAACGATACCACCAGCCTGACAGTCCGCGGATGCTATTTCACCGGAAACAATGTGGAAACATCCGGCGGCTGTATTCTGGTAAACAGCAATATCGCCACCAGAATCGAGGGCTCTACATTCTATCAGAATTTTGCCGATCGCGGAGGTGCAGTTCAGGCCAGCGGCGACAGCGTGCTCGTTATCAGCAACTGTTACTTCCTCGAAAATTTCGTGACTACACAGGGCGCAGCACTCAATCTCGACCACGTGGATTGTGATATCACCAATACACTGTTTGCTAAAAATATCAATAGCGGCGATGGTGCTGGCGGTGCAATTTCCAGCAATGCCTCCGACGGACAGGTGAGCCGTATCAGGGCGGTGAACTGCACTTTTGCCGACAATATTGCTGCCATTGGTTCCGGCGTTGCCCAGTGGGAAGAGTCTGAAATGGCAACTTCCGAGTTTATTGTACAGAACTGTCTGTTCCAGAACCCTGATGGCGACAACTATGCTATTGAGGCCGGAACGCCGTCCATTGTGTCGCATGGTGGCAACCACAGCAGCGATCTCACGCTGGATGCATACCTGACGGCAGCAAAAGACCTGAACAGCACATTCCAGTCGTTTACCAACCCGGATGCCAATGAGTATCGTCCGACACTCACATCCCCGGCTGTTGACGCGGGTGTGGCTGCCGGCGCTCCTGTTACCGACATCACCGGTGCTTTTCGCGTCGGAGTTCCGGATGTTGGCTGCTACGAAGCGGTAATAAGCGGCACCAATACGCCCGGACTCGTCGCACTGCCGATGACCTGCGCTCCCAACCCTGCTACCGATCAGACGGTTGTTTCGTTCAACAGCGAACGGAATGGTCGTGTAGAAATCGTGGTAATCAGCCAGTCGGGACAAACCGTTCGCCAGATTACTGATCAGAAGACAGCGGAGAGTTTCTCCCTGACAATCCAGTTGGGCGATCTGCCCGCCGGAACTTACCTGGTACAGGCGCGTATGGGCGCGATCGCGCATGAGGGCAAGGTGGTGAAAATGTAATTACCCGCCAGTCAAACCAGAAACGGCCGTCCCGAGTCATCGGGGCGGCCGTTTCTATTGGTGGCAGCAGCTATTTTTCAAACCATACTTTTGACTGATTGTCCACATCTCCGTTGTAATTGATGAAGATTTCGAACCCTGCCCGAATATCGCGCACACAATAGAAATCAATCGTCTTGTTTTCGAAATCCATGCCGTATTCGGCGTTTGGGGAGTAGGAATGGTTGTACAGAGAGCCATACCCGAGACATAGTGCGTACCATTCGCCATCTTCACCCCAGTCAAAGTAGTAGTCGTCGAGAATCGTCTGCCGGACATGGTGCAACTGCGACTTCGGGAATAGCAGTACGGGGCATATTTCGATTATTTCGCCAGCTTCTATATCGCGGCCTGCGAATACGCCCAGTCCGTGCAAATCGGAAGGTGCAACAAATATAGATGCTTGCTGAAGTGACACGGTTAGTCCAGGAGTTTTGCGAGGGAAGCTGTACCATTATCTGTCATGGGAACAAGAGGCAGCCTCACTTCCCTTGAACAAAGACCACGGATTTCCATGGCAGCTTTGACGCCAACCGGATTTCCTTCCACAAATAGTTGTTTGTACAGATCCAGCAACTGGAGATTAAGCTGACGGGCTGCGGGCATATCCTCGCGCAGCGCGGCGCGTACCATATCAGTAAATG
>JBEGNB010000130.1:0-3097 GCA_041182785.1 Bacteroidota bacterium | reverse complement strand
ATATAGCATCCCGGAGGCAAAATTCCGGTTAACCGCACTTCAAACTCGTTGCTTTCAAAGGTTTGGGTATGCATTACGGTTCCTTTCAGATCTGAAATGGTGATTATTCCATGTTGTGTCTCTGCCGCCTCCGAACCGATACTGATTTTCAGGTAACCGCTGGAGGGTACGGGTGATACTTCCAGTCCGGCAGCGCCTGCTTGCTGCTCTCCGGTCGAGGAGGAATTGCCTGCCACACAGTTGTCGCCCACTCCCTCGAATACGAACAGTCCGTTTTGCATGTCGGCTATCAGTATGTTTCCGGAGGGAAGAAACGGATTCACGCCCCATGCGCCCTTGTAACTCGGGCCATCCGGCTCGGTGGATGTATCGTAGTACAGCACTCTTTCCACATTCAGCGGATCACTGATATCATAAACCTGCAGTCCATCGTAGTAATAGGCCACATACAGATAATTGCAGGCTACGAGCGGATTGTGCGGTATCTGGGTGGGAGAAGACGCGGCATTGTAGCTGTCCACCACCTGCATGTCTTCGAAATCCTGTACATCAACTGTTTTTACCGGTGATCCGTGGTTCTCATCGGCCATGAAGTAGTATCTCCCGTCCTCCGACCGCCAACCAGAGTGATTATAGCCCTTGCCGGGATAGTTGGTAAGGGATCCGAGCAGTTTTGGCTGAGAGGGAATACTGAAGTCGGCCACACACATTCCGGCATCTCCGGCATCGAGGAAGGCCGTGTCGCGGTTCACATACCCGTCGTGGATATGTCCGAAACTGAATCCCTGAATATTGTTGAACTTGCGTATATAGGTTGGCTGTTCCGGATTGGCGAGGCTCAGCACAGCCATTCCGCCGTAACCGTAAGCCTGACCGCCACCGAATACGAACGCATACAACCGGGCGCGGGCTGTATCAACGAAGATATTATGCGTGGTGACAATGATATCGCTGGAATTATAGACAAGCCTGACCGAATCCGGCAGGGTGGATACATCCATAATCTGCAGGCTACTGGCTCCTTCATCGCAGACACCATATATATAATGCTTGTATGTCTTGAAGTCGCGGTGAATAATACCTGCTCCCTGTGCCTTCCCCGGCACGAAATCGGCCTGAAACGGGTTTTCAGGGTCGGTCACATCTATGAAATGGGTACCCATGGTGGAGCCCAGCACGGCATACTCATGACCGTTTACTGCCACGCTCCACACCTCGTTGTACCGGTTATTGTACGCGGCAGAACCTATAATGGCGGGATCGTCCCAACGACCCAGCAAGGTAGCCTGCTGCGCCTGCGCCTGTACGAGCGCGGGTACGAGAAGTAGCAGCGTGATTTTCAAAATTTGTTTCATAACACTATGGTTAGGGTCAGTTATCTGCAGACAATCTGACCATTAAATTTCAGGTTGACGGAACGGTATTTTCTCCAGCCTGCGCTGGGCATACCTTCCTTGTAAAAGATTTTGAGGCGGCGGAACTTGTCGTCCAGTCTTCTCACCGACCCCAGGATTATCTGCTGGTCTCCGATCAATGGTGTCATCACAAATTCACCACCATTGGTCACGTGTATCTGCTGTATGAATCCGCTCAGAAATTCATCCGACTTCAGCGCCTGTGCCAGTTTGAACAGATCCTTCAGCGTACTGCTCTTCCTTCTGGTGATGAAGTCGGTCTGATATGGTGAAATATTCCCGGTTGCCACCAGCGCTCTTGCAGCGAAATTTTTACTTGGCGGCATTTTCACCCCGTTTTCATCCAGATAGTAGTTATTCCCGTTGTTGTCGAGTACTCTCAGGACAGGCTCTCTCTGCTCCACTTTGATGCGAAGTATATTGTGCTGATCCACATACACCTCCGCATTTTTTACGAACGGATCGTCTTCCAGGAGTGTCTCCACCCTTGTCACATCAATCTCATCCAGCCTGTAGTGTTTCAGGTCGCTGTCAAATGTGCGCAACATCGCCGTCCTGACATCTCCTTCACTGATCAGTTTGTCGCCGCCCTCCAGCGGTGTAACGGTAATTACAGTTTCCCCAATTTCATCATCCTTTTTGTTCTGTACGGCTGCGAACAGTCCAAGTCCCACTATCAGGAGAAATAACATCCAGATAATACGGTCGTACCGAATATTGGGTAAACTGATCATTCACTGTACTTTTTGGGTTTTTAACTGGTTTTTATCAATTCTTTAATGGGTTCCACCATGGTGTCAATATCTCCGGCACCCATTGTGACGAGTACTTCCGGATGACTGTTTCCAATCAGTTGCAACAGGTCGCTTTTCTGAACCAGTTGCCTGTTGTTCAGGGTCATTTTCTCCAGCAGCATTTCGGAACTGACACCTTCAATCGGCAGTTCCCTGGCCGGGTATATCGGCAGTAACAGACAGCTGTCCAGCTTGTCCAGTGCTGCCGCGAAGGCATCCGCGAAATCGCGCGTACGCGAGAACAGGTGCGGCTGGAATACGCCGGTGATTTTTTTACCCGGGTACATCAGCCTTGCTGCAGCGATTGTTGCTTCCAGTTCGGCCGGATGGTGGGCGTAGTCATCCACATAAACTGTCTTTTCTGTGCGTACGATGACTTCAAACCTTCGTTTGGCACCCTTGAATTCGCGCAGGGCATCTGCTATTGCCCACGGATTGCCACCAGCCAGCAGGGTTGAGGCAATTGCCGCCACAGCATTCCGTACATTGTGAAGTCCGGGATATGGCAGTTTCAGCGCAGTCAGCTCCGTCGGTAGTCCCGGATATTTCGTTTGCAGATCGAATACCATGAATCCGTCTTCTGCGCGCACATTCACGGCCCTGAAATCGCCTTTGTCTGTTCCGAAGCTCAGGGCGCCCGGAACCTCCATGTCAACATGGTTCTCCAGCAGCAGTACTCCACCCTTTTTCACCTGTGTCGAGAATGAGCGATAACTTTCCCGAACACCTTCTTCACTCCCGTAGATATCGAGGTGATCGGCGTCAATTGAGTTGATCACGGCTATTTCGGGATATAGCTGCAGGAAGGAACGGTCGTATTCGTCGGCTTCAACCACTACCCAATCGCTTTTGCCTTCCGCGAAATTGCTGCCGAGATTTCCTGAAATG
>JBEGNB010000129.1:0-4263 GCA_041182785.1 Bacteroidota bacterium | reverse complement strand
GGAAACAGCTTAAATCAGCCGTGATTCCTCAAATAGTACCCAATACCCGGAGAAATACCTGTTATTCAACCAGTCCGCGGCCTTCCTTGACAATTCTGCCCTGATCGGAGAGTTCCTTCATCAGTCTGTCAAGGATGCCGTTGATGAATTCGCGGCTTTTCTCGGTTGAATAGACTTTGGATATCTCCACGAACTCGTTGATCGTAACCTTGGTAGGGATAGTAGGGAAGTGGAGCAGTTCGCAAAGCGCCATCTTGAGCATAACCATATCGAGGATGGCTACGCGTTCAGCATCCCAGTTTCTGAGCGTGGGTTCAATCTCCTTGAAAAGGGAAAGATCCTCTTCGCAGGTTTTTCTGAGCAGCTCCTCTCCGAACTCGAGTACCGTGGCATCTGAAGGCTCATGTTCGCGGAAAAAGTCACCCGATACCGGCGTGGCTTTCAGCGTCTTTTTCATAGCTCCGGCCACCAGCGACTCGTCATCGGCCCAGTTATTGTACCTGTCTTCCGACATATCGGAGAACAACTCATTGGATGAGAGGTACTTGTAGAGTTCCAGCAGAATTTTGGTGTGATCGGCAGTGGCAGGTTCCGGCAGTTCCAGGTATGCCAGATATTCCGGAGTGGAACAGAAACCCTGATACAGATTGCGGATATGATCTTCGTCGAGATTGTCATTCACGCCGTATTTTTTCACGAGATTCATGAAACCAACGTGATTGGCGAGAGACTGTACGCACTCGTTATTGCCGAGGCGTGGCTTGAAATGCTTGTCTTCGTCTGTTGGAAGCAGTTTGGCTGCGCGAATTTCGGCATCTTTCAGGGCATATTGTGCCACGCGAAACAGCACATAAAGCTGAAAGATATACAATTCGAAGGTTTTCCATATACCATCTCTGTAGGCTTTGACAAGCTCTTTGGTGGTGAGCTGCTCATCCCTGTTGAGCATGTACAGGAGTTGCATCACTTTGATACGGACACTGCGACGACTAAGCATAGTATTTCAAATAACGTTTGGCAGAAATTTTCCAGTTGCTCCCGCAAAGGAACGGATTTTCCCTGACAAATATGTAATTTACAAAAAAAATAGCAAATATTGAAACGAGTGTACCAGCAGTTCAATCATTTTATCATCTTTGCCTTGACCAAAATTAAAAGATATGGCAAATACCAACACTGTACAAGGCTCCCCGAACATCTCCAACAAACCTGAACTTTCAGGTACAGCTATACTGAATATGAGTGCCGGCTTTCTCGGTATTCAGGTGGGCTGGGGAATGCAGATGGGAAATATGAGTGCCATTTATGAATACCTCGGTGCCAAGCCCGACGAGATTCCGCTACTTTGGCTGGCTGCGCCCATGACCGGACTGATTGTGCAACCGATAATCGGTTACATGAGTGATCGTACCTGGGGCAGGTGGGGGAGGAGAAAACCCTATTTTACTGTCGGAGCCATTCTGGCCACTGCCGCACTCATTCTGATGCCGCATTCGCCTTCGCTGTGGTTCGCCGCCGGTCTTCTGTGGGTTCTCGATGCCAGTATCAATATCAGTATGGAGCCATTCCGGGCGTTTGTAGGCGATATGCTCCCCGAATCGCAGATCAACAAGGGCTATACAACTCAAAGTATGCTCATCGGCATCGGAAATGTAATAGCAGCCCTGCTTCCCACCGCCATCATATGGGCCGTGGGGAGTGGTACCGTAGAAGCGGGATCCGGAATTCCGCCTTATCTCGTGGCTGTATTTACGCTTGGAGCGGTTTTTTATATTTCTGCGGTCATGTACACAGTTGGTAAAACCAAAGAGTATCCGCCAGCCGACGAAGCGGCTTTTAACAAGATGAAAGCAGAAACTGCAGGACTGGCCAATGGCTTTCGGGAAGTATTCAGCAATATTTTCAAAATGCCCACCACGATGCGAAAAGTGGCGCTGGTGCAGTTTTTTACATGGCCCGGACTGTTCCTGATGTGGTTCTATTTCACAACGGCTGTATCCATGGAGGTGCTGGGCGCTCCGGATACCAACTCTCCACTTTATGCAGAAGGGGTGGCGTGGGGAAATCTGTGCTTCGGGTTCTACTCTGTGGTCTGCTTTGCTTTCTCACTTTACCTGCCTGTGCTGGCCGACAGGATTGGGCGCGCACGCGCGCACGCAATCTGTCTGGCGACCGGGGCTGCCGGTCTCGTATTCGTGGGTTTTGCCCCGGATAAATACTGGCTACTGCTATCCATGCTCTGCGTAGGTATTGCCTGGGCGAGTATTCTCTCTATGCCCTACGCCATGCTGGCCTCCTCGCTTCCACAGGAAAAGATGGGCGTCTATATGGGTATTTTCAACTTTTTCATAGTTCTCCCGGAAATTATTGCTGCCCTCGGTTTCGGCTGGGTAATGGAAAATGTGCTCGACAATAACCGTACACACGCCGTAATGCTCGGAGGTGCACTACTGGCTCTGGCAGCCCTGCTCAGTCTTCGTATCCAGTCAAAATCTGCCGGCAGCTGACTTGCATCCCGGTTTTCTGCAATATTAAGCCTGGCAGTTCACCTGGTCATATTCATCCGTAACCCAAAGTAATTTGCTTTCAAAATGAGATTTCTCCATAAACTTCAAATAATTCCTTTACTGCTCCTTTGCTGTTGCTCAAACCACCTGGCTGGCAACTCGCACAGGAAAGCAGATGCCCCGTTTATTGCCCCCCTCGAAAAGGATATAAGGGTCGAACCTGCCAACTGGTGGACGGGTATGAAACACAACCGCGTCGAAATCATGATTCACGGAAAGGATATCTCTTTCTTTACAGTGAGTCTGGGTGGAGCGCAGGGAGTAAAGCTCATCAAGACTGAAAAAGCTGAAAGTCCCAATTATCTGTTTGTAACCATTGAGATCAGTCCCAAAGCCAAACCCCAGACCGTCTCAATCATCTTCAAGCGAGGAAACGAAAAATTTGCAAAACCGTTCCCCATCCTGGCCCGCAGTACTGAAGTAAAGGCACAAGGGGTGGGCCCGCAGGATGTGATTTATCTCATTTTTCCCGACCGCTTCTCGAATGGCGACCCCTCCAACGACAATGTGGAAGGTATGCGTCAGGGACTGCAGCGCGACTCACTGGTGGGCCGTCATGGTGGCGACCTGCAGGGTATTATCAATCATCTGGACTACATCAAAGACCTCGGAATTACTGCAATATGGTTAAATCCGGAACTGGAAAACAACCAGAAACGCGAATCTTACCACGGGTATGCCGTCACCGATCACTACCGGGTTGATCGCCGCTTCGGAAGCAACGAACTGCTGAAGGAACTGGTGAAAAAATGCCACGAAAAGGGTATAAAGGTGGTGCGCGACGTGGTACTCAACCACATCGGCAGCGAACACTGGTGGATGGAAGACCTGCCTTCCCGCGACTGGCTGAATCAGTGGCCCGTTATGACACAAACTACTTACCGGGCCCCCACGCTCCTCGATCCCTATGCCTCGGAGTGGGATAAAAAACGCTTCAGCGACGGATGGTTTGTTCCTACCATGCCCGATCTGAACCAGCGAAATCCGCATCTGGCCAACTACCTCATTCAGCAGGCTGTCTGGTGGATGGAATTCGCTGGACTGGATGATTTCCGGATAGACACCTACACATATTCCGATCAGGAATTCTGCAGTCGCTGGTGCAAAGAAATCAGGGAAGAGTACCCGCAACTCAACATGTTCGGTGAAGTATGGGAGCACGGCGTGTCGGTACAGGGCTATTTTGGCGATAATCAGCCTACCAAGACTGGTTTTGATTCAAATCTGCCTTCTCTCGTGGATTTTCAGCTGTGTTTTGCCATTCACGAGGCACTCTCCAGAGAGCAGGGCTGGACGGAGGGTATCTCCAGGGTTTATTACACCCTGGCAAAAGACAACTTTTATGAGGACCCGTTCAGGAATGTGATTATGCTCGACAATCACGATTTCAGCCGTTTTTATACAATTGTCAAAGAAGATTTCAACAAGTATAAAAGCGGAATGGCGTTTTTGCTCACCACGCGTGGTATTCCGCAGATATATTACATGACCGAAATACTGGGGACAGGCAATGAGTGGCCCTCTCACGGTAATATCCGAAAAGATTTCCCCGGCGGATGGGCAGGTGATCCGGCCGACAAGTTCACGGCAGCTGGCAGGACGGAGCAGGAAAACGAGGCATTCAACTTCGCGCGCGCACTCATTCGATACAGAAATGAAACGCCCGCCCTGCACCGCGGCAAACTCACCCAATTTG
>JBEGNB010000128.1:0-4390 GCA_041182785.1 Bacteroidota bacterium | reverse complement strand
GTGCAGTGCCGATGAACCAGTACGGGTGTATGCCAAAGATTTCGACAATAATGGCGTCTATGACCCTTTCATCTCCTGTTACTGGAAAGATTCTCTCGGCCGGAAACACGAATACTTCTATCATACACGGGATGATATGCTGAAGCAGCTCATTTCGCTGCGCAAGAAATACAACACATACGGACAACTGGGAGAGGCAACCGTACAGGATATTTTTACTCCGAAACAGCTGGAAGGCGCACAAATCCTCCAGGCAGATTTTATGGCCTCCTGCCTGGTCGAAAATCTGGGCGGTGGAAAGTTCAGGCTTTCGCCGCTGCCCCCTATTGCTCAGGTGGCACCTGTTTTTGGTTGTGCTGCCCCGCGATGTTAACAATGATGGTATCGTTGACGTGATTCTCACGGGTAACGACTATGGGATGGAGCTCATTCAGGGGCGCGCCGATGCTTCTTACGGACTGGTACTCATCAATTCCGGGAACAGTTTTCGCGCACTCGAACCCGGGGAAAGCGGTTTTACTGTTTCAGGTGATGCCAGAGCGCTGGTTTCCCTGATATTTCCCGGTCGCGAACTGGTGGTGGCCTCCCAAAATAACGCCCCGCTCAGGGTATTTGAACTGCCTCATCCGCGCGGTATAGCTCCTATCAGGATCGCACAGCAGGAAACAACCGCTGTAGCACTTTTCCCGGACGGCAGGAAAACGCGGTTTGAGTTCTACACAGGAAACGGATTCCTCTCTCAATCATCGAATACACTGTTCTGGCCTGCCGGTGCTCAAAGAATAGAGTTGTACAATTCCCAAGGGCAAAAAACAAGAACTTTGCAGGAGTCAGAACAGATTGCCAGATAAAACCACAAACCGGACAAATCCGCATTAAAAATCTCTTTTCATGGATAGAAGAAAAGCATTTCAACGAATTTCAATACTGCTGGGTGGTATCGCATTGGCGCCCGAGTTGATGGCAAAGGCACTCGCCGACTCATCCGTTTCGGTTTCCGCTGCGCCTCCCGATCGCCTGCGCCTGCTGAATGAGATGGCTGAAACCATTATTCCGGAAACGGATACGCCGGGTGCCAAAGCGGCCAATGTCGGCGAGTTCATTATTCACGCTGTGGAAACCTGCCTGCCTGCGGACCGCCGCCGTGCGTTTTACGACGGTCTCGATCGCGCAGAGGCTGCCTGTACAAGCCGGTTTGGTCGCTCTTTTGCCGACTGTAACGAAAGTCAGCGGATATCGTTTTTTACAGATCTGGAGAAACAACCATCCACGGATGAAGGAATGCCGCCATTTTTCACTGCACTGAAGATGCTCACGCTCCACGGATACTTCACATCCGAAATCGGAGCAACACAGGCGCTGAACTACGACCCGGTACCGGGTGGCTGGGTAGCCGATATGGTCATAAATGATCAGACCAAAGCCTGGACATCCATGTTCTGATTTAACCATTCAAACGAAGAAAATGAATCTCAATATTGATTCCGTCAAAAAAAGAACTTTCGACGCAATAGTGGTCGGTTCCGGTATCTCGGGTGGCTGGGCAGCCAAGGAACTTTGTGAAAAAGGTTTGAAAACCATTGTTCTCGAACGTGGCCGCAAGCTCGATCACATCACCGGATATAAAACGGCCCTGATGGCACCATGGGAGCTGGAGAACAGAAATATGCACACCACTTCCGACAAGGAGGATTACCATATTCAGTCCAAGTGCTATGCCTTTAACGATGGCACCCGTCATCTCTTTGTGAGTGACAAGGATAATCCGTACGAGCAAAAAAAGCCGTTCGACTGGATTCGGGGCTATCACGTGGGTGGTAAAAGTCTTATGTGGGCACGCCAGACTTACCGGTGGTCCGATTTCGACTTCGAGGCCAATGCCAAAGACGGACACGGCTCCGACTGGCCCATCCGCTATGCCGATATTGCTCCATGGTACAGTTATGTAGAGCGCTTCGCCGGTATTAATGGCAATAAAGACGGTCTGCCACAGATTCCGGATGGTGAATTTCTCCCAGCTATCGAACTCACGGTACTCGAAAAGCATCTCCAGAAGGTGATTCGCGACAACTTCAAGGGAATGAATCTGGTGCAGGGCAGAAGTGCAAATGCCACGGCAGCCGTGAATGGCCGCGGTCCCTGTCAGTTCCGCAACCTGTGTCACCGTGGTTGCCCGTTCAGCGCTGCTTTCGCCAGTCAGGCTGCTACTTTACCCGCTGCGGCTGCCACCGGCAACATGACCCTCCGTACCGACAGTATTGTACACTCGGTTATTTACGACGAAAGTAAAAAACGCGCCACAGGCGTTCGCGTTATTGATGCTGTGACAAGAGAAATGACCGAATACTACGCCAAAGTCATTTTCGTGAATGCCAGTACTGTCAATACCACCACTATCCTGCTCAACTCGGAATCGAACAGATTCCCCGACGGCCTCGGCAACGACAGTGGTGTACTCGGCCATTATCTGATGGACCACTGCTATCGCGGGCGCGCGGGTGCATCGTACGATGGCTTTGAAGACCACTATCACAAAGGCCGGAGGCCAACAGGTTTCTATATCCCGCGTTTCCGCAATATCCTGGGCGATAAAAACGACAGTTTCCTTCGCGGTTACGCAATTGGCGGAAGCGCCGAACGGGGAGCAGCCTGGGAAGGCGGTGCCTGGCAATCAGGTTTCGGTGCCAGCTTCAAAAATGCCATGACAAAGCCGGGAGGATGGGGTGCCGGCTTCCACATGCAGGGTGAATGTTTGCCACGTTTCGAAAACAAACTGAGCATCAATAAATCGAAAAAAGACCAGTACGGTATGCCAACGGTCGAGTTCGATGTACAGTGGAGCGATAATGAGATAGCCATGCTCAAAGACGGAAAGGAGGTGCTGACAGCTATTCTGGAAAAGGCTGGATTCAAAAATATAGAATTTTACGACTCCAATGAGGCCCCCGGCAAGGGAATTCACGAAATGGGAACCGCCCGGATGGGCAAGGACCCCAAAACCAGTATGCTTAACCGGAATAACCAGCTCCATGCTGTTCCGAATGTTTTTGTGACCGACGGAGCCTGTATGGCTTCCACCGGCACGCAAAATCCGTCACTCACCTACATGGCACTCACCGCCCGCGCAGCCGATTTTGCGGTAAATGCCCTTAAAAGAAGAGAAATTTAAATATCATGTTCATTCATCACGTCTTTTTCTACATGGCTCCTGATGCAACCGATGCCGACAGAGCCGAACTCCGCAAGGGTATTGAATCCCTCACACAGATTGAAACCATTCAGCAGTGGCATATCGGTGTGCCGGCTCCCACCGACCGCGATGTCATCGAACGGGGGTACACCTGGTCGTGGCTTTCCATTTTCGCCGATAGCGCCGCCGAGGCAGTGTATCAGACACACCCTGTTCACCTCGAATTCGTCAAGAACTACAACCACCTCTGGACAAGGGTTGTTGTGTACGATTCACTGTAATCATGATGCGATTCTGGATTTCATTTCTGTTCTTTCAAGCTATGGCATTGCCTGTTTCCTTTGCGCAACTCAAACTGGCCGATATTTTCACCAGCCGGATGGTTATTCAGCAGCAATCGCAGCTCGATATCCGGGGGTGGGCAACACCCGGCTCGTCTGTGAGTGTCACCTGCTCCTGGACAGACAGGAAACCACTTCTGTCTGTTGCCGATGATACAGGAAAGTGGCAAACCAGCGTACAAACACCCGGGGCCAGTCTGATACCGGTAGAAATATCGGTCGTTTCAGGTACAGACAGTATCCTGCTCACTGATGTTCTCGTTGGTGAAGTATGGCTGTGCTCCGGCCAGTCGAACATGGAATGGTCCGTTGCTGATTCCCGATACGAGGCTAAACAACTCAGGGGCAGCGATTATCCGCACATACGACATTTCAAGGTGCAGCGTGCCGTGGAGCTTGTCCCGCAAGAGACGTTTGTTTCCGGCGGATGGGAGGTCTGTACAGATGAAAGCGTACAGCATTTCAGCGCAGTAGCCTATTTCTTCGCCCGCGAACTGGCCGATAAGCTGCAGGTTCCGGTCGGACTTGTGAACAGTACCTGGGGCGGTTCTCAGGTGGAAAGCTGGATCAGCGGGGAGGGCATGGCGTCGTCCCCGCTGTTCAGAACTTATATGGAGAATTTCCCGCAGGACTGGGCTGAAGCCGACGTGCGCATGATGAAAAAAATAGCTGAATACGCACTCGGAAAAGGTAAAGCCTGGCCAACATCTGCAGAAGAGTCGGCTTACCAAAACCCGACTCACGATATTTCAGGCTGGAAAACAGTAAAACCGACTTACGCCTGGGACTGGCAAAATCTGTGGGCTTTTCGTGGAACCGGGTTCATGGCAACGGATATTATACTGAGTGAAAATGCGGC
>JBEGNB010000127.1:0-11544 GCA_041182785.1 Bacteroidota bacterium | reverse complement strand
TGGCGCCCTCTGCCACGAAACGAATGGCTGTGGCTCTCCCGATTCCGGCAGAGCCTCCGGTGATGACTGCGACTTTATTTTCCAGTTTTTTCATAATCAGAACGGTTTTGTTTGAAGTCGCAAAATTAAGCTCCCTTCCAGACCTTTACCCGTTGTTTCACTTGTTTCATATGCTTTGACCAGCTTTCGGTCAATAGTTCATATTTATTTTTAATTAATTCATTATCAATATATTAAAGTATTAAGTCAACCCACCGTTTTTATAACAGCGTACTGCTGAAAGGACTCGTCTGGCGTACATTTAATTTTCTGTTCATCAAGAATCTGTACGTTATGAGTTATTCAAATGCCACTGTGCTTCTGCTTGTTGCTTACGCCGGCGTCATGTTGTATTTTGCCATACGCGGTGCCCGGCAAACCAGATCGCTGGCTGATTATGCCCTGGGCAGTCAGGGTTTTTCACCGCTGGTAGTTGGCTTGTCGCTGGCAGCGGGTATTACCAGCGCTGCCACTTTTATTATCAATCCCGGGTTTGTGGCGCTTTACGGCTGGAGTGCCTTTCTGGCCATGTCGCTGATTATCCCGGTTGCGCTTTACGGATCGCTGGTAGTGCTTACCAAGAGCTTTCGCCAGTACGGGGCTTCCGTGAAAGCACTTACGCTGTCGCAGTGGATGTCGCTGAGGTATAACAGCAAGGCCCTGGGCATCTGGTTTGCTGTGCTGGCCTTTCTTCTGCTCACTTTTATTGTACTGATATGCGTCGGGCTAACCAAAGTACTGGCGCCGGCCCTCGGAGTTGGCGAATTTCCCGTTCTGGTTGGACTTGTTATCTTTGTTTTCGGTTATATGATGTTTGGCGGAGCCAATACCATGATATACACTAATGCTGTACAGGCGGTACTCATGCTGATTGTGGCAGTAATGATGCTCGGTTCGGGATGGCAGTACTTCAGCACGGGGGTAAGTGGCTTCTGGCAGCAGCTGGCTGCAATAGATCCGAAACTGATAGTTCCGTTTAACAGTGCAAGTCCGTTGTTCCGCGACTGGTTTGAGGTGATATTCTGCAATTTGTTTGTAGGAGTTGCCATAGTTTGTCAGCCACATATTATTACCCGTTCGCTGATGCTGAAGCGGGCAGAAGATGTGAATCGCTATTTATGGATTGCCATAGTTGCCGAGACGATCTTTTTTATGGTGCTCTTCACCGGTTTTTATGCACGTCTGCAGTTCCCCGATCTGTCAGTAAACGGCACCCTGCTGAAAATGGATGCTATTATTCCGGCGTATGTGCTTCAGGTATTTCCGGTGGGTGCCGGTATCCTTGTTATACTTGGCCTTATCTCTGCCGGATTATCCACGCTGGAGGGTCTGATACAATCAGTTTCAACCACGCTTACCAACGACCTGCTGGTTCCGCTTGCAGGGTCAAAAAGTCATAATGAGGAGCAGCATATCCGGTTTGTTACGGGAATGAATAAAGTTGTCATCGGGGTAATGGCAGTTATCACCATTGCCTGGAGCTACTACCAGCTTCAATATCCGAATCTGAGTGTGGGTATTCTGGCTCAAAACGGGGTTTACGCCTATTTTTCCGCCGCTTTCGTACCTGTATTGCTGGGAATATACGGCAAGGACGTTCCAATTGCCGCCCCTGTTGCCGCTTCTGTGACAGCAATTGTGGTACACTTCAGTGTTTACTATGGAGGGTTAACGCCTTATACCCAGGGGGCAGTGCGAAATCCGGCGGTGGCTGCCGCACTCGCCATCATATCGGCCACCGTTGTCGGACTGGTGATTTATCTGACGCGGAAAAAAGAGGGAGAAACCGTAGCTTGAGCTGCTTTCGTCCACCCGTCATTTCAATTCAGCAACTTTTTGTTAATCAGTATTTTATTTCAAAAAAAAGTCTGCTGAAAAACATAAGTCAACCCCGAATTTGATTTTCCAATCGTTCTCCGGCATCGGAAATGCCTGCTACTTTGAGTGCTCAAAATTACTTCTGAACTGACACATGCGTAACGCAACAATATTATCATCGGGGTCTTATGCGCCCGAAAGAGTGGTGGAGAACCAGTGGTTCAACGAACAACTGGGAGAGGATGTGGATACCTGGCTCCGCGAGAATGTACAGATCTACAGGCGCCGCTGGTGTGCGCCTGATCAGAGTACCGCCGATCTGGTGGTGAAGGCGGCCGGGGCTGCCCTCGAAACTGCCGGACTAGCCCCGTCGGATATTGACCTGCTCATCGTGGCCACCGATACACCCGAGTATGTATCTCCCTCCACCGCCTCCGTGGTGCAGGACAGAATGGGTATGACCAATGCAGGTACGTTCGACCTGAATACTGCGTGTGCAGGATTTGTTACCGCACTCGATGTAGCTGTTAAATACATCCGGTCCGACGAGCAATACAGGTATATTCTCGTTGTAGGTGCCTATGCCATGAGCAAATATCTGAATCAGGGCGATAAAAAGACAGTAACACTGTTTGCTGACGGAGCAGGCGCCGTGGTGGTGGGTGCCAGTCACCATGGGGAGGGATTCCGGAGCAGTCGTCTGCTCACCCAGGGTCAGTACAACGGCTGGATGGGTATCTATGCGGGTGGCTCACATCAACCTGTTGATCAAGGAGTCATTGAAAGACACGAACACCAGTTGCAGTTTGTCCGCCGATTCCCCAAAGAACTGAATCCGGAAATCTGGACAGAGATGATTGTCGGGCTGTGTGCGAAAAACAATATCAAACCCGCCGATATTGATCATTTCTTCCTGACCCAGATCAATATTAACTCGATTCATGAAACGATGGACAGGCTCGGAGTACCCAGGGAACGGGCCGCCACTATCATGCACGACTTCGGATACACCGGCTCTGCCTGCATACCCATGGCATTTGATCAGTGGGTACAGGCAGGGAAGGTGAAGAAGGGCGATAAAGTTGTATTTGTAGGCTCGGGGGGCGGACTGGCCTTCGGTGCCGCATTGTTTGAAATGTAATGATGGAAGTCTGGCAACAAGATTGGGCTGCAAAGTGGGCTGTTTACAGTCCTGAAAAGGTCGCTATCAGGGAACATGAGCGCGACAGGATACTCACGTACGGGCAAATGAACCGTCTGGCAAACCGGCTCGTTCATTATCTGAGATCGGAATACAGCCTGCAAAAAGGCGACAGGGTGGCTGTACTTGCCGAATTTTCTGTTGAGTATATTGTTGCTTTTTCCGCCGCTCAAAAGGCCGGTTTTATACTGGTGCCGCTCAATTACCGGCTGGCACCGGCTGAAATCGAATATCTGTTGCAGGATTCATCGCCCGCGCTTATCATTGCGGAAGCCAAATTTGCACACATACTGCCTGAAGTCTCCGTGCCTGTCACAAGTACGGAAGAACTTGAAGAATTACTCAATCCTGATGTGCAGCTTCCTGAAGACACCTCCGTCGAGCTCGCGCAGGTGCAGGAAGATGACCCGGTATTCATCCTGTATACCTCCGGAACCACCGGTTTCCCGAAAGGAGCCCTTTACACCCACAAAATGCTGTTCTGGAACAGTATCAATACGGCTATTTCACTGGTTGTCAATACAGAGAGCCGTACAATCAATGTCATGCCGCCTTTTCATACAGGGGGCTGGAATGTGCTCATTACACCGTTTCTGCACCACGGCGCCTATGTTTGTCTGCTGAAGAAATTTGATCCGGCCACGGCGCTCGAATTACTGCAAAGTGAACGTTGCACCATATTTATGGGTGTACCCACCATACTCCAGATGATAGCCCGTGATCCGGCTTTTGAAAAGGCAAGTTTTCCCGATATGATTTATCTGATTGTGGGCGGGGAGCCTATGCCCATTCCGCTGATTGAGCAATGGCATGGCAAAAAAGTGCCCGTTCGGCAGGGCTATGGCATGACAGAGGTGGGGCCTAATCTCACCTCACTTCATCAAAACGATGCAATACGAAAGAAAGGTTCCATCGGACGTCCCAATTTTTACGTACAGACAAGAATTGTTGACGAAAACGGAAATAATCAGCCGCCCGGAGGAGCACCGGGTGAGCTCTGGCTCCGCGGACCCATGGTTATGCCGGGTTACTGGAATAACCCGAAGGCCAGTACCGCTGCATTCTCCGACGACGGACAGTGGTTCCGGACAGGTGATGAGTTGTATCAGGATGAGGAGGGATACCTGTTTGTAGTGGACAGAATCAAAAATATGTATAAAAGCGGGGGTGAGAACGTCTATCCCGCTGAAATAGAGCGGGTGCTGATTCAGTTCCCGGGTGTTGCCGAGGTGGCAGTAACAGGAGTACCCGATGATAAATGGGGTGAAGTGGGCAAGGCTTTCGTGGTGATGCAGGAAGACTTTTCTTTCGATTCACAGGCGTTGTCCGATTACTGCCGGGAAAAACTTGCCAGATTCAAGGTTCCGAAATATTTCCAGCCCATGGGAAGCCTCCCAAAGACGGACTCAGGTAAAATTAACAGAAATCAACTAAAAAAATCATGAGCACCTCTGCACAAACGATTCTGACCCCCCGACTGAACGTGCACGTCCGTTTCAGCGGCCCCGAAAATGGCACTCCCGTATTGTTCATTCACGGTAATGCCTCGTCGTCCATTTTCTGGAAAGAAATCATGGAGAAACTCCCCTCCGGATATCGGGGAATTGCGCCTGATCTGCGCGGTTACGGAGATACGGAGGACGTCCTGATTGATGCCACCCGCGGACTGGGCGATTTTACCGATGATCTGCTCGGGCTGCTCGATACCCTCGGTATCCGCGAATATCATGTGGTGGGTCATTCTTTGGGCGGCTCCATCGCCATGCATCTCACGGCTGCCGACAACAGACGTATCAAATCGGTGACACTTGTGAATCCGGGCTCTCCATTCGGGTTTGGAGGAACCAAAACAGCGGACGGGCAGCCTTGCTGGCCCGATTTTGCCGGCTCGGGTGGCGGCATCGTCAATCCCGTCTTTGCCCGACTGATCGGAGAGAAATACCGCGGAACGGAGGACCCGCAGGCCTCGCCCCGCGTGGTAATGAACAGTTTCTACTGGAAACCGCCCTTTGTGCCACACTGGGAAGAGGAGCTGCTCGACGGACTCCTGAGCGAAAAAATAGGTCCGGACAAATACCCGGGAGATATGGAAGCCTCGCCGAATTATCCGTTCGCAGCCCCCGGCAAACTTGGCCCGGTGAATGCCATGTCGCCCAAATACGTTCATGACTCGGTGGAAAGACTGGTACAGAGTGCCGTGAAGCCTCCTGTCCTGTGGATCAGGGGCTCCGACGACCAGATTGTTTCCGATAATTCACTGTTCTGTTTCGGAACGCTGGGCAAGCTTGGCTTCATACCCAACTATCCGGGTGAGGATGTTTATCCGCCACAGCCCATGGTCAGTCAGACACGGCATGTACTGGATCGCTACACGCAGGCAGGCGGACAATACCGTGAGGTCGTGATGGCGGATACCGGTCACAGTCCGTTCATTGAAAAGCCCGGGGAATTCATGGAGTACTTCAGCGCGCACCTGAGCGCGTGATACATATCAAACAGTTTTCACCAACCAAACATCAATTCAATTAACATGAAATTACTGAAATTCTTTCTGATGGGCCTTATTGTGGCCGGTGTAACCTTCCAGTCTTGCAAAGACGAAGAGAGCAAGGGCACTTGCAGCGACGGTATCCAGAACCAGGATGAAACCGGCGTTGACTGCGGTGGTGTATGCAATGAGTGCCGCGAAGGAATACAGGGCACCTGGAAATCATACCCGGTAGCTCCGATTCTTGCCAACTTCGCCGACTCTATCGTTGCTACCTTTAACACCAACAGTACCTACAACATTGATCAGTGGAAAGGCGGTTCAAAAACTGTTTTGACTGGTACCTACGTACAGACACCTTCCGGAACAGGCGCTATCTACACGATCACGGTAAATCAAACCAGTCCTACGGCAATTACTGCCGAGGGTATCTTTGAGGTAACCGACAATGACACCAAAATGAAGTACGAAATCGTACAGACCACCCCGTCCATTGGTGCCGGTGCGGCAACAGCGGCAGGCGGATTTGGCAGTTCCACGTTCGGCGGAGTTCCACTGGGTGCGGCAAATATCCAGCAATACACACGCGTGAAATAATCATTCAAAGCCGGGGTTTGCGGGTAAATAGTCCGCAAACCCCTTTTACCTTTTCTCTCATGCGTCTGTTTCTATCCATTCTGTCTGTTTTCCTGTTTTCCGGTATGCTCATGGCACAGACAACCGAAAACAATCCAGGCTTCAGGGCATTCGACAAAGCCATTCCAGCGAAGGCCAACAAGGAACTTCAGTTTTTTGCCTATTTCTACAATCAGGGAGTAGCAGCCAACTGGTTTCCGGCCAACGACTTTCTCAAGGGACAGATTGTTGGAAGACTGTTTGGCTCCAATACAACCGTCACATCTGACAGTATTCACGGATTCTACGCCGAACAGCGTTTTTTGCCGTTTTTCATCTATTCTCCCCGTATTTTCGACAACAAAGTAACCTTGAGAGCTTCCTTTGAGATTGACTGGACCTGGGGAGATGTGGCCTACGGGGCAGGTGGTAACTTCGGCTCTGCTATCAGTGCCGATCAGGTAAACCTGCAGACGCAGAATGTGGAGATGGAGTATATACCGCGCAAGTACTGGACGATCAACCTTGGTCTGCAGCGGATGTACGATACGCCCCACGACCTTTATCGCACTGTTTTCGACAAATTTACCAGCACCGGCTACCGGCTCGCCTACTGGGGTACCGATGGAGTGGGTATTTCGGTTCGCAGAGAGAAGGACTATTCCAAATTGAAGGGCGGTTTCTATAAACTGTATGAAAATAATGTAGAACTCAACGATGATGTCACCCTGTTTGAGCTGAGTGGGCAGCAGACACTGACACAAAAATGGAATGTGGGGGCATCCCTGTATGCGCTCCGCGACCGTTCAACAGGCAAGGGAGGGGTTAGTATCCTTGGTCAGGGACTGACCAGCACCCTGACCTTGTACAACGGTGCTTTCCGTTTTCCGCTGGGTGCCGATCCGTACAGGGCCAATATTGCCTGGCTCGGCGGCTTTTTCTCCCGGAATGAAGACTTCATGATGGATCGCTGGCTGCTATCAGGCTGGGTGAACTACAATCTCGGCACCGTTACCCAGCGAAAGGAAACAGGCGAATCGGCCTGGCGCCAGACAGCCACCGTTGGAGGCCTGGGTGCCAACCTGCGCGGAGGTTATCGTTACGGCCAGACAACCGGCGATGCTGTCACAATGGATGTGCTGTTTACCAGCGGCGATGCGAACGGCGTTACTGACGGAAGATACAGCGGCGTCATGACCGGGAATACCTGGGGCTCTCCCGGCGGTATTTTCATCGGAAGTGGTGCTTATCTGCTGTTTCCACAGGGGAATGTGGTCAATCGCTTCGTTTCAGCGGTGAATGATATTTCCAATATGGGATATGGCGTTACGGGAGCTACCGTTAATCTTTCGAGGGATTTTATCCCGAACAAATTACACACAAAAATTGGTGCTGCCGCTGCCCTGTCGCAGGTCAGGCCATTTGGTGGTGGCCACCTGATAGGCTATGAGGCCAATGCGAAAATTGGCTATGATCTGGGGGCATTTCTTACCCTGGAGGCACATGCAGCGCATCTCTGGCTCGGCGATTTCTACGACAGCCGGCTGGCCAACGGAGGTCAGTCTTTCCGGCCGGTAAATCCGTGGATAGGCTTTATTTGTATGAAATGGCTCATTTTCTAAACTGATACCACATGCGTACTATACTGTACTCTTTCGGAATATTCATGCTGCTGATCAATATCGGCTGTGCCCTGCCCAAGTCGCCATCGGTGAGCCGGATGTCCGATTTGTCCTACCCGTTTGATACCCGCTATCTGGAATTATCGGACGGCATGCGCGTAGCCTATGCCGATGAAGGCAAGGGAGATCAGACTATCCTGTTTGTGCACGGACTGGGGAGCTATTATCCAGCCTGGAAGAAAAACGTAGCTGCACTCAGTAAAAATTATCGTTGTGTGGCTATTGATCTGCCTGGCTATGGCAAAAGCAGCAAGGAAAACTACTCCGGTTCCATGCGTTTTTATGCCGGAATAGTAAAAGAGGTATGCGACAAGTTGGGAGTACAGAAAGTGACTCTTGCGGGCCATTCAATGGGCGGGCAGATCAGTCTGGTAGCTGCCCTGACATACCCTGATCTGGTGGAGAAACTAATTCTGGTAGCCCCTGCCGGATTCGAGACTTTTAACAAGGGCGAGAAAGAGTGGTTTCGTCAGGTCATGACAGCCGATGGCGTACGTCTGACCACTGCCGAACAGATACGCACCAACCTGGCCTACAATTTCTACAACATGCCTGACGATGCCCGGTTCATGATTGATGATCGCCTTGCCATGCGTACCGCAGCCGATTTTCCGGGCTATTGTTACATTATCCCCCAATCGGTCAGGGGTATGGTGGACGAGCCGGTGTATGATTATCTTCCACAGGTAAAACAACCGGCGCTGATCATCTTTGGTGAAAACGACAATCTCATTCCCAACCGCTATTTACACGGCGGTCCCACCCGTGACGTGGCAGAGGATGGCACCTCACGGATGCCTGCGGCACAACTGAAAATGGTCGCGAAAGCGGGGCACTTTGTGATGTTTGAACAGGCAGAAACTGTCAATCAGCTGATTGGCGAGTTTTTGAGGTGATGCTGGAAATAATTTGTCTTGAAGGGGCATAAATGTTCAGCGGTGATTTCCAGAGATTTTTTGCAGAAGTATACATACGCTTTCTGAGTATATGTCGTTATGTTCATATTGTACTATGGTTGTAAATATCTTTGCCTCTGCCTGTACTATTTCTCAGCGCGGCGGAACTGGTTTTCTGCTTCCATTCCTTTTTAAACAAACAATTTTTCATGTACAAAAAAAATAATCTGAGGGTTCACGCATTGTCTGCAATGGCTATTTGTATCTTCCTGATGACAGGATGTAAGAAGGACGAGGAAACCACTCCGCACTGGGACTATGAAAATACCGACTGGGCAACACTGGGTTATACCGATTGTGCAGGTACTGTTCAGACGCCTATTAATATTGTCACTTCCGAGACAATCAAAACTCCGCTGGATGAGCTTGAATTCAATTACAATCCATTCAATATCAGCATTGTTGATAACGGGCATACCGTGCAGGTGAACAAGGGTAGTTCCACAAACAAACTCACAGTTGATGGTGTGACATTCGAATTTCAACAATTCCACTACCACACACACAGTGAACACGCGGTTGACGGTTCGTTTCACGACATGGAGATACACCTTGTACACAAAGACCCGGTTACCGGGAATCTGGCTGTGGTTGCTGTATTCGTAAAAGGAACGGGAAATCAGGAAAATCCATTCCTGAACAAATACTTTTCCGAGTTTCCTGCTGAACAGATGAAGGAGATAGCAACAAATACAACAATCAATCTCGACGATATTCTGCCAATTCAAAGAGGATATTACACTTACACGGGCTCTCTTACCACACCTCCCTGCACACAGGGACTCCGCTGGATTGTCATGAAGGAGGCCGTGAATGCCAGTGTGCAGCAAATCAGCAACTTTGAGGCCCGCCATGAAATCAACGCGCGCCCTATACAACCGCTGAATAACAGATTTGTACTTGAAAAACTGTAGTTCTCCCAATTAACCATTTTTCACCAGGCGAGAGCATCCTGGATACGCTCCAGGATTTTTGCTTCATCAAGGTATTGATCTGCCCTCTCCTGATTGTTGATTTGAGTTGAATAAAACCAGGCAAGTTGTTTGTACGATTCAATCAGACCTTCCTTGTATTCAATAAATTCTCTCGCTGAATTATAAACTTCAAGCAAGAGTCTGTTTGATTTTTCGAAACAGTCAAGTGCCCGTTTTTTATCCAACTGTGCGGTGTAATCATATCCAAGGCTGGAATAGGAGATGGCCAGTTGATTTTTGTACCGCACATTGTCCGGGTACTGTTTAGTTAACTCTTTTGCCAGTTTATGGCTGTATAAATAGTACTCTAGTGCCAGCGCTTTTTGTCCAAGTGTAGTGTGGGCATCTCCAAGAAAAGAATACGAAATCGCCAGGGCTAATTTAACCTCGGGATCTTTGTTATTCAGATCATACAGGTTCTTTATTATCAAGTTGGCTTCCTTGAGATAATTTAGTGCAACTTCACTTTGGTCAATTGCGAGGTAGTTTTGTCCGAGTTTTGAGCAAGCTATTGCATAGTCACTGAAGATGGTTGGGTTGTCTGGCTGTTCATCCCGGAGTTCCTCTACCAGATAGTAAGCCTGCTTGAAATGGAATAGTGCCTTTGATACGTTTTTCATACGCAAGTACACTGAACCAATCTTTTCGTGTGACGATGCCAGCATAACTTTGAAATCCGAAATTGAATCAGAAAATTTGTTAATCAATCTGTTATATTCTTCAAAGTGAGATAAAGCCTGTGTCAGATTTCCGGATAAAGCGTAGGTCTCTCCTATAAATTTGTGGGATGAAAGGAGACCCAACTTGTGTGTTATCGAAGTGGAATCTTCGACAAGGGCTTTGTTGAAAAATCGGAATGCAGTCGTGAAATTCGGCAATGCAGTTTTCAAATTTCCTGATTCCAGATAAGTTTCTCCAATTTTCAATAAAATCTGATAGTCAGGCTCGCCCGATTGTTGCCTGGAAAGTCTTTCAGCATTTCGATAGTATTTCAGAGCATCAGCGTAGTTTTTTAAAGCCAGACTGATATTTCCCTCTTCTATCAGAATCGAAATTTGGTCTTCTTCATTACCCTGATTACTCCAGTCTTCAAGTAAGGACTTTGCCAGGTCATAGCTTCCTGTTCGGGTGGCAGCGGAAACAATCTGCGGATATAGTGTTAGTCGGTAAGCAATTTCACTTTCCGGAATTTTTTCGAGCAGCCGGATCAGGCGATTAAGTTCATCAAGTGCTTTATGGGTTACAGGGGTTGGGAGCCTGTTGTAACTGCTTCTGCTATGTATGACTGGTAATTCTTGTGCCAGATCAAGTATGAGAGACCGGAATGACCACAAATCAGGCATTTTTTCCATGATGATTCGGGCATATAAATCAGGTGCATCGGCCGAGATGAAAATAAATAAAGCAATCGGTTTTTTGGCCAGTTTATCCCTGCGAAGATTCAGTCCGGCTGTTATGTGGCGTTTTCTTTTGTTGATTTCGGCTTGTTCCGGACTTTCTGCATTTCGAGCTCCCCTGTCTTGTATTAATACGTTGTTGAAGTTTTCGAGGAAGAAGAAGCCGCGGTCAATGGAAAAATACGCATCCATAATTTCTTGATAATCAGCGGTTCTGGCATCGGCCTTGAGTAGTGGCCTGTCGGGAAATAAAGCGCGGAGATCGTCTTCAAGCCGGTGAATAAAATATTCGCGATTGTAACGTACAATCACAAATCGGAAGGCCTCCGTTCTGAGCAGTTTGAACAGAGGGCGTGTTTCATCGGCGTAATTAG
>JBEGNB010000126.1:0-6865 GCA_041182785.1 Bacteroidota bacterium | reverse complement strand
GAGTGCTCCCAGTAGTTCAGATACTTTGCCTCGGCGGTGAACTCGTGTCCTTCATCCGAAAATTTCCGGCGGTAAATCAGCGAGTATTCTGAATTGGGCTCGTCTTCGATTTCGTCCTGCTGCCTGAGTGTGTAGCCCAGCGGTGTATCTGTATCAAACAGGTAGTCTTCATACCGTATAGCCGAAATACGGTTGGCATCGCTTCGTCTCCACAGGTATGAAGCAGTGAGTATGCTGCTCTCTGTAAAGAAATAATCGAGCCCGCCTCTGATATTATTATTCAGACTTTTCATCCTGTTATCGGTTGTCTGAAGCAGGATGAAGGTGGTGTCGCCGGATGTACGGCGCTGGTACAAATCGCCACCTCCGGGCGATTTTCGGTGAGCTATTCCGTAATTGATAAAAAAATTAACCTTTTTATGTCGGTAATTGAGGTTGGCAGAGGCTCCGAAATTGTACGGATAGCCGCTGATGAGTTCAAAGGAGCCATTGAAACCCTGTTTCTGATCTTTCTTGAGCACTATATTGATAATGCCGCCTGACCCCTCTGCTTCATACCTGGCTGACGGGTTGGTGATGATTTCCACCCGGTCTATCATACTGGCCTGCAATTGCTGAAGGCCGGCACTTCCCTTGAAACTGACCAGTCCCGACGGTTTCCCGTCAATGAGAATTCTCACGTTGTCGCTTCCTCTCAATTTCACCGTACCATCGGGGTCAACACTCACGGAAGGTATATTGGTGAGTATTTCCGTGGCTGAGCCCCCCGCGTTGGCGAGGTCTTTGCCGACATTGAAGATTTTCTTGTCGAGGGAAAGAACCATACTGCTTTTTTCAGCCACAATTTCCACCTCCCCGAGTGACCGGGTGGCCGCTGAAATCTTCATGGAGCCAGCATCGAAAACGGGCTGTAATCTGGACAGAGTAAAAGTATCTGTCCTGACTGGCTCAAAACCGATATATTCAACTTCGGCATGATAGGTCCCGAATGGCAACTGAACGGAGAATGTACCGTTCTCTGCGGAGAGTGCTCCCCCGGCAAGTTCACTGCCTGTGACTTTATATACTCTTACATTGGCATAGGCAAGTGGCGTGCCTGCAGCCGCGTCCTGCAGCTGCCCCTTGAAGGCTCCCTGTTGCGCGCGCACAAATGCACAGGAACACAGGAGTAAAAAGATGCTCAAAGAAGCGCGCGAAAGAGGGCAAGGTGTCATGCAGAAACAGGTAGAAGTACAGAAAGCCGGGGTGTTTTCTGCACAAATGTCGGCAAGTATCGCGTCGTTTACAAACAACTATCGGCAAACGGGCGAATTGTGACAGTGAAGGATGATAAGCGGTGCCACAACGCCATGTCCCGCGGAATTTTTTACTGCTTTCTTATCCGTCAAGGCTCTGAAGAGAACGATATTTTCAGCAACCGCGCATATTCCGGTTTGATCTGGCCTATCCAACCGGCTCAGGTACTGCCGTGTTGGCTTTTTTGTTCCCGGGAATGATATTGATACCTCCCCTGAAATGAAGTCCGCCCCCCGCGTCGGGAATAAAAAACGGGATAATATCGTCTGAAATGAGAAACAACTGAACCGGACCAAGCTTTAGAATCGCGCTTGCGCCCGCCTGAAAACCGGAAAAAGTATTGAATCCGGCCATCGCCCCCAGACTGAGTACGCGACCAGCCTGACGCTGTACCTGTGCACTTAGTCCCGCTCCATGAATGCCATTCCAGCCAATATACTGCAAGGTAGCGCCGTAGAAAAGGTTGCCATCCGTGGTGTATCGGGCTGTAGCCAGGGCTCGCACGGGCAAGGCAGCGGTGAAAGGTGCCGTGGTGGTTTTGAGGCCCAGCACACCAAAAACGGAATCCTGCAGTGAAATACCTGTGAACTCACCCTCCTGTTTGTCGAACAGATTGATTGTTACGCCCTCAAAGGTACGCACACCCTGACTGCTTTGATTGAGAGAGAGCTTACTCCAGGCAATACCACCCAGGCCGGAGACAGAGAGTCCCAGTTCCAGCGCTTCCACGGGTTTCAGGGTAATTCCCAGGTCAAGCGACAAACCGGGATTGGTCCAGCTGAAGGCGTTACCCTTTATTTCCTGCGTACGGATATCACGTATGCCCTCTTTGGTAAGATCAGGCATACCGACGGTTTGCAACTGCAGATCGGAATCAACATTTAACTGATAATTTTCGCCGCTGGTACGCATTTTCAACCGACCCTCTACAGTTTGCATACAGGCCATACCACTCAGGATATTCAGTCTGGCGCCAAAGGTCAGCTTGTCATTCACTTTTCTGGCCACGCCCAAACCGATACTGTTGTATGCAATTACGCTGGCTACCGATGAAAGGTCGAGGGTCTGATCAAGATACGCAGCATTCCCGTTCCACGCCAGGCCCGCCAGTGCTTTTGGATACCTGATCTGAAAACCGGATCTGAACGACTGCGACACAGAAATCTGGGTCCGCTCCCCTGCCCTCATCACCAGTGCCAGACCTGCCACATCGAAAAAAGACCGGTGTCTGTTTCCGGTTTCGTCCATTTTTGAAATGGCTTTTTCCAGATTGAAAAACTCACCCTGATTGGTTTTGGCAAACATATCGCCCAGATGAAACGAGCCGTTTTGTACCCCCAGATGCAAATCAGGCAGTGCAGCGGCAATCTTGTATCCGGTCATGCCAGCCGGATTTCCGGCAATATTCGACTGTACAAGATTGTTCTGAAGGTAAATGCTCATATCCTGCTGAGCCGACAGTATTTCGGGCAAAACCAGCAGCATCACGCACACGCGCAGGAAACCGGAACGTATCTGGATTAATAACATAGCTTCAGAGAATCAGATTTTCAGGATGAGTTTCACGCCTGTTTTTATATCCATCCGGTAGCTGGAATACATCCGGGCGAGTTTGGTGCCGCTATCGGGCGACTGGAAATGCACTTCCAGAATCAGTTTGTCGGCTTCATCGAGGCGCAACAGCTGATCGTAAGACAGTGCGATAAAAACATCCCCCTGTGCTTCGCCGCCTGATGGTACGGCGCCTGTGTTATCAACAGAAGCTGACGGCATGGCAATATCGCTGGCGATGGCACTTTCTGTGCCGTTTTTGGCAAGCGCAATCAGATTGACAGTACTCCGGAGCGGAAGTCCGTTTGTATAGGCAATCTTGAGTTCGGCCGTGTCTATATCCTCCAGCGTCAGGTAATCGCCAAAGTCGAGGTCTATACCGTTGGCCGTGTCGCGGAATATCAGATCCTGTATGCGAAAAGCGAAGGGGAGGTCAATGGTAGCAGAGGCCGTCAGGCGACTGTCCTGACGAATAAAGTTGACCTCCTGCTGATCATCATCGGGATTGACCGTAGCCGAGCCGCTGTACGTGAGCGTTTCCGGATAGACCGACAGAAAATTCACTATATCAGAGTTCGTTTTACTCAGAAGAACCTGAGTCTGCTTTGATTGCCCGGTTTCCTGTATTGAAGGGTAATCAAAGTTCAGCAATGGCGGGTTCAGGGACGTCTGCGCGCCGTTCAGTCCGGTTGCCTGCATGTCGAAATCCACCTCAAAAGGCATTCCGAATGAATTGTCCACCTCAATACTGGCGGTGGGGTTATCGAACAGTATGGGTGTGCTCTGCGAATTGACAAATGAGAAATTCAGATTCAGATCCAGTGCTCCGGCATCAAGAGGTTCAATCCGGCGACCAAAATAGCCTCTCACCTCTTCCACATCAAAATTGTGTACGCGCATGGAGACAGCCACCTTGTCGGTAGCGGCGAACTGAATATAGTCGTCGCTGTTACCTTCCGGGAAGGTTTCATAGAACACTTTCATCTTGTTCCAGGGCTGATCCGGGTTCTGATCGAAATACCAGGATGTAGCTGAAAAGTCGAAATTCTTTTTGAAAGGTGCACCCGGGGTTGTGGGATTCAACGTGAACTCATCGGTCACATTGGTATTGTTTCGGTAAATACCCGGAAAAAACAGGCGTACCCTCATGGGTGTGTTGATGGTAGAGGTAATATCTGCCTCTGCAAGTACGGAATTAACCTTCACCAGTGATATTTTCTCACCGTCGTCGGGCTGCAGATCGAGTAACAGCGTGTCTCTGCTGATACTGTTATTGCCAATTTTTGATTCTCCCGCACTCGCGTACGCATCCGTGACCTCCAGTGTGACATCAATCTGTCTGGTCAGATCTATGAGTACCGGTACACTTCCTGAACCGGGCGAACCGAAAGAATTGAGAAATACCTTGAAGGACTTCCCTATGGTCATGCCAGAAAGAGCCAGTTCCTTAGTGACGGGGATATTTCTGGGCACACTGTCGAAATACAGGGTGCCAATCGTTTGGTTAAAAGTGGCGTCAATGATGGTGACAGTGATATTATTGGCATCCACAAAAACGTTATGCTGGAATGTAAGTTTCACTTTGGCTGTTTCGATATTCAGCCAGTTGAATTCCTCGAAACTGACCGTTGTCAGTTCGCTGTTCAGATTAAACTGGAAGCCTGGCACTGTTTCAAAAGAGCCATTATTCTGGATAAACAGGTTGCGGATACTGGTGTCCTGAAAATCTTCAACAAATTCATCGAGCGTAACAGAAAGCGTTTCTTCAATGTCATCCAGGCGAACAATTCCCCTGGTGGATTCGAATGAAACTGTTTCGTCAATATCGCCGGTTATTTTGTCGAGATAATCGGTTGCCTTGATATCAATCAGATTTTCCTGCCTGACCGACAGCCCGATAGAATTGTCGGTACCAATTTCCAGAAGTGTATCACCCTTGAGAGCCTCACCCAGCGTAAAGGCTACCTTCGCTACAGGAGCTGCGAAAGAACCATTATAGGCAAACTGTGCGTTCAGTTTGTCCTTGATACAGGATGAAAGGGAGCCCAGCAGCAGGAATAGCGCGACAATCAAAAGGAGATTTCGTACAGAAGGATTACTGACAGGCGACGAGGTATTATTGAAAAATGCAGGCATACCGGTTTACAGAGAATTCGGAGGATATCAGCTGCAAATGTACCGATTATACTGCGCTTTTCTGTGAAATAACCGGTGCTAGCCACTATTTTCTCGTTAATTTTACAGTTCCGGCTCTTTTTCCGTCAACAGATACCTGCGCTACGTAATTCCCGCGGGGCAGAAATCCAAGATGCAGGGGAATATGCTGCAGACCTGCAGCCAGTTCGCGATCGTCAACATGCAGCAGCAACCGGCCAAAACTGTCGGTCACACGTACGCTCACCCGTGCTTTCACTGCCAGTTCAATACCAATAGCAGCTTCGTCTGTCAGCGGATTGGGTGATACGCTCAACGAAACAGATGATACTGTTTCCTCCGGCAGCGCAATTCCGGTAGCAGTGCTTTTTACTAAAAACACCTTGTACAATTTTGCCGATGCTGTGCTCTCGACACCGGTATTGGTGAAGAAAATATTGGGAGCAGAGCTCCGGATTCCACCTATGATGTATCCTATTGGCACACTGTCCGATGGTATTTCTCGCAAACGGAGAATACCGTTACCGTCGAAAAAAGCAGTTTCGGCACCCGGAACAAACTCGGCACCTGAACCCAGTAATTCCGGCATATCGCCAATCTTTACCTCGTCCATCGTCCCGTCGCCGAGGCGGGTTACGCGGCTGATGCTACGTACGAAAGGTACGTTTGGATCATCCTTGAGCAAACCGGTGGCTGCATCTACGTAATAACGACCGATACCACCGAAGAAGACCGTATGCATCGCGTTGGCCGACTCATCAAAAACGGGCAGATGTGCGGTGTGATACTGATTGAGCAACTGATTGAATTGATTGTTGGGTACGTAGCCGGAACTGTCCACATCCACCGTATTGAGCCAGGGAAGGTCAACATCGGGTTGAAAAACGCCTGTGAACATGGTAAACCCCTCACGACCATCAGGAAAAATTTGCGGAATGGCATTGTAGTCGCGGCGGTGCAGGTGCTGTGCACTCACCCATTCGCTGAAACTGCTGACAGATAGAGAGGTTCCGCTGTCATTGATCTTGAAACGGCGTATGGCGTCGGTATAAACCTGCTCAAATCCGGGCCCATGCGTGGGACCCATCGGATTGTAGCGGCCCATAAATTTCTGTCCGCCAGCCAGATACAAATCACCGTGCAGCTCAATCAGTACACCGCCTGTTACCCTGATCCGCTCGTCAGCGGCCGATTGTCTGATAAAAGGTGCCGGCGAGTTACCGTTCTGAATTGCCTGAATTATACCAGGCAAATCCATAGCGATAATATATGGGAACGTAACATGGTCCCCTTCCAGGGCAGAGTAGCCATAACCGCCAATCAGGTAAAGTATGGAATCACGCTGTATGAACTGAGCATTGGTGCCTGCCAGTTGTTCAGCCACGGATACGGGAAGAGAGGAAGTAGCGACACTCCATACCTGACCTGTTTCCGGATTGACCACCTGCAGTTTATTATTTCCTCCGGCCACATCGAATGAAGCAAACGGCTGTCTGCGGTGAAGTCCGTCGGTACGCCCCCCTGCTACCAGCCACAATCCGGCATGCTCTCCCATGGTAAAAGACTGTACCCCCTGAAAGCCTGACAGAGGTACCTCCTGCAGATGGAATCTGAAATCAGACTGGGCAGAAAGTATTCCTCCTGTCAATAAGCTGACCGCAAGGAGTAAAACACGGACGAGACGAGTATTCATGGCTGTATTTTTTTGCAAAGATCGCCGACCGATGAACTAAATTAAGTAACATTTATTACAAATGGCGGATATGATGATGTGAATCAGCATAGTACAGGTATCACAATCACCAAAATAGCCGAAAAAAAACCCTAACCTTTGCAGTATCAAAGTTCACAAAACAACAATTAC
>JBEGNB010000125.1:0-2946 GCA_041182785.1 Bacteroidota bacterium | reverse complement strand
CAAAGGAGACGGTCGCATATTCGGAGAAGACACCATTGATGTGGATATCCCGGGAGGAGTACACGAAGGCATACAACTGTCGCTCTCCGGACGAGGAAATGCCGGGGCGAGAGGGGGTGTGCCGGGCGATCTGCTTATCACAGTGGAAGAGACACCGCACGAACATTTCACCCGCGATGGCAATAATATCATCTACGAAATGTTCCTCAATTTTGCCGATGCAGCGCTGGGCGCAAAGATTGATATTCCCACCCTCGACGGACAGGTCAGAATGACTATACCGCCTGCCACGCAGTCGGGAAAAATTTTCCGGCTTAAAGAAAAGGGACTGCCTGTACTGCAGCAACGCCACGAGAAGGGCGATATGCTCGTGCATGTGAACGTGTGGACACCCAAGAAGCTCACCGATGAAGAGCATAAATTACTCGAAAAAATGCGTTCGATGCCCAATTTTCAGCCCAATCCGGGCAAAGATGAGAAGGGATTCTTCGAAAAGCTGAAAACCATGTTCAGTTAAGGATTTTTTTCAGAAATACTTTTGGTATAACGGGATCAAGTATTATCTTTGCACCCGCTTTCAAAGAGGCCACGTGGCGGAATTGGTAGACGCGCTACTTTGAGGGGGTAGTGTCCTTCGGATGTGCTGGTTCGACTCCAGTCGTGGTCACAAAACCCGGATCTTTTCATAACGAAATGGTCCGGGTTTTTCATTTCTATGGCCTTTCGGGCTTGTTCGGCAAAGATGGAAGTCTATCTTTGCCCGAAAAGTCACTGATGAATTCCAGAAAGGCATTCCTTCTCGCCGGGCCGGTTTTGTTTGCCCTCGCCCTCACATTACCTGCACCGGAGGGGATCGCCTGGCAGGCACGTGCTACCGCGGGTATCACCCTGTGGATAGCGGCCTGGTGGATTACCGAGCCGGTGAAAACATCAGTGACCTCTCTTCTGCCGCTGGTTTTATTCCCCCTTTTGGGTATCATGCCACTGAAGTCTGTCTCTTCGGAATACGGGAACGAGATTATCTACCTGTTCATGGCGGGCTTTTTCATCGGGAAAACCATCGAAAAATGGAATTTGCACAAGCGAATCGCGCTGCTACTGGTTTCCGTGATGGGTACCAACCCGTCGCGCATGGTACTGGGATTTATGGTAGCTACCGCAGTAATCTCCATGTGGATTTCCAATACCGCCACGGCGGTGATGATGACACCCGTTGCCATTGCCGTGGGTCAGCAGGTTGGAAGCGGTGATCAGAACAAAAACTTCAGGATTGCGCTGTTGCTGGGCGTCGGGTATGCCTGTTCCATTGGCGGACTGGCCACTATAATAGGTACGCCTACCAATGCTATTTTCATTTCATTTGTGGAGGCCAAGATGGGGCAGACTGTCTCGTTCTGGAACTGGTTTCTGATCGGGTTCCCGGTCGCCTCTGTACTGTTGCTGGTATGCTGGCTGCTGCTGATCCGCCTGTTCCCCCTGCCGCAATCGGCAGGAAGTGAAGATCAGTCCAGGGAGACCATCCGAAAGGAACTGGCCGCGCTGGGGCCCGTTTCAGTACCGGAAAAGCGCTTGCTTTTTACCTTTGGAAGCGTAGTGCTGGCCTGGGTAACTGGCTCGCTGGTCTGGTACAAATACGTGAACAACTGCAACGATACGGTAGTGGCAGTGGCCGGTTCGATACTGCTCTTTCTGATTCCATCCGGGGCAAAGCAAAGTGATGGAGAAAATACACTGCTCGACTGGTCCACAGCATCATCCATCCCGTGGGATATCATTCTTTTATTTGGTGGCGGACTGGCGCTGGCCAAAGGATTTGACAACAGCGGATTGGCACTCTGGATAGGAGAGCAACTGAAGGGACTGAGTACACTGCCGCACGTCCTGATTCTGTTTTCTGTACTGCTGGTGGTGGTATTTCTGAGTGAGATTGCGTCCAATATTGCCACAGCATCCATGATGATGCCTGTGTTGGTGGCACTGGCTGGCAGCATTGGTGCGAATCCGCTGGGATTGTGTCTGAGCGCTACCATGGCCGCTTCGTTTGGCTTCGGGCTGCCGATTGCCACTGCGCCCAACTCCATTGTGTTTGCATCGGGCTATATGACAACCCGGAATATGGCGAAAGCGGGATTTATACTGGATTTGCTGGCCATACTGATACTGCTGGCCTCCATGTACATCTTGCTGCCCTGGAGTATGGGGGTCGGGGTGTAGAGGGCACCCCGACCCTGCATACGGAGGGTGTTACATGATGTGCTTGACCTTTGGCCTGTGCGGAGTGATGTCGCCGAGGCGGGCCTTTTTGGCGTCTTCGTAATCGGAGAAACCGCCTTCGAAGAAAACTACCTGCCCTTCATCTTCGAAAGATAGAATATGCGTGGCGAGGCGGTCGAGGAACCAGCGGTCGTGGCTGATGATGAGTACGCAGCCGGCGAAATCATCAATGGCATCCTCGAGTGCACGCAGCGTATTTACGTCAATATCGTTGGTAGGCTCGTCGAGCAGCAGCACGTTACCGCCGTCTTTGAGCGTCATGGCGAGGTGTACCCGGTTGCGCTCACCACCGGAACAGACGCCCAGTTTTTTCTGTTGATCGGCACCGGTGAAGTTAAACCTCGAGATATAGGCGCGTGCGTTGACGGAAGTGTTACCTACCTGGATAAGATCATTTCCTTCAGAAACAATTTCGTAAATCGTTTTTTCGGGAAGAAGCGCCTCGTGGCTTTGATCCACGTAACTGATTTTGACTGAATCGCCGATAGTGACCGTACCTGCATCCGGCTTTTCCTTGCCCACCAGAATCTTGAACAGGGTTGACTTACCCACCCCATTGGGACCGATAATACCTACTACCGCATTTTTCGGGATATCGAAATTCATATTTTCGAAGAGCACCCGACCGTCGAACGATTTGCTGATATTTTCTACCTTGATGACATTATCACC
>JBEGNB010000124.1:0-2603 GCA_041182785.1 Bacteroidota bacterium | reverse complement strand
CCCCAGAAGTCATCAGCCACCAGCCCCGCAGTAAGTTATTACGCACTTCAGATCGCGACCTACAACGATGTCAGTGATATCAAGGCCAGGGAGTATGAAGACCTTCGTGGCATCAACGCTAACCTGTTTTCTTATGCCAAAGATGGAGAGATACTGCTTTATCTGGGAGTGTGGCCGAGCCAGGAAGATGCAAAGAAGGCCCGCGCCGAGGTACTCAAGCTCGACTACGAAGATGTAACTGTTGTCAAGGTTGAATCGAATGATCCCGATATTCAGGATTTCATACTGGCAGGTGTCAACGAAAAGTCTGTCAGTTCGGATACGAAGTCGGGTTACAGCGCACCCGAGGTATCCAGGCCTTTCCTCGTTCGCGTAGCTTCTGTAGCCAATCCGGATCGCTTCGATACAGAAGAACTCGAAAAATATGGCCAGATTGAAACACGTCCCTCGGAAAATAGCCCCGGGAAAACGCTGATTCTTGTCGGTCGCTTCTCTTCTACGGTAGAGGCAGCCCGTGTACGCAATAAAATAGTAGCGGAAACCCGTTACAAGGACTCCATAGTCATCAAAGATACCTCGATGGATTAACAGCTTTCATAGCCCAGGCAGCGATTTCCGGAGTTGGTTCGTTTATATACCAAATCCGGTCGCACACGAGCCTCCGGATCCAAAAAGCAGGTATTAAAAGTTGGTTTATACGAAAGGCATGTCTTCCGGCATGCCTTTCGTCATTATGGCCGGTCTTTGTTGTACCTTTGTGCCCTAAAATAATTCGCTTGCACACCTTTATTGTTAAAACCATGTCCGGCCTCGAGCCGGTACTCTCCGCCGAACTGTCGGCAATTGGCGCCCAGGGTGTTCGGGAACTCAAAAGGGCTGTAGCCTTCGAGGGCGACACCTACATGATGTACCGCGCCAATTATGAACTGAGAACGGCGTTGCGCATACTCAAAAAACTCACCTCGTTCCCGGCTTTCAATGAAAGAAATTTGTACGGCGGAATCAGGGATATTGACTGGTCTCAGTACCTCGGTCCCGGCGATACACTGGCCATTGATGCCGTAACCAGCGGTACGGTGTTCACGCACTCCCATTACGTCGCTCAACTCGTCAAGGATGCTATCGTAGATCAGTTCAGAGACAAATACAACCGCCGGCCGACGGTCAATACCGTTGCCCCGACACTGCGGGTCAGTATTCATATTCAGGGAACAACCGTTATCGTGCTGCTCGATTCAAGCGGCGATTCGCTGCACCGCCGTAACTACCGGAAAGATACCGTAGAGGCTCCTATGAATGAAGTGCTCGCCGCCGGTATGATTCTTCATTCGGGCTGGGACGCCAATTCTGCCTTCGCCGACCCTATGTGCGGCTCCGGTACGATACCCATCGAAGCAGCCATGCTTGCCAAAAAGATACCCCCCCAGTATTTCAGGGAAAAATTCGGCTTCTTCAGATGGCCCGACTTCGACACCGCCCTGTGGAATCAGATCAAATCAGGTGCCGATGCGCAAATATGCGATATTGACTTTCCCATACTCGCCTCCGATAAAGAACTCAGAGCCCGGAACTCCACGGTCGTAAATCTCATGGCATCCGGCCTCGAACGCGTGGTTACTGTTGAAAGACTACCATTCGAAAAACTGTTGCCACCGGCCTCCTCGGGATTACTCATGATGAACCCTCCCTACGATGAAAGGCTCATGGTAGAAGATACTATCGCTTTTTATCAGGGCATCGCCGATCGCCTGAAACAATGCTGGACCGGATGGAACGCCTGGGTCATATCCTCCAACAGAGATGCGCTGAAACATTTTGGTTTGCGCCCCTCCAGGAGGATAACACTTTTCAACGGGGCACTTGAATGTTCTTTCCAGCGCTTCGATTTGTATGAAGGTTCAAAAAATATCGCTGAAACTGACTGATTTTTTTGAAAAAACATCGTTTTGAGGGCTATTCAGGAAAACTGGCACGAACTTTTCATTGGTTATTGTAACCTTTTGACAACAGTGTACCTCCCATTTTCAAAGCACTGCTAAGTGACAGAATATCAGATAATCCTCTACAAGCTCGTAGAAACGCGCTGGCATTACGTCAGGCTTGCTACACGGGCTGGTAAATGCCGGACAGAGTCGGGTGTGTGTGGCAGCCGCCCTACGCACTCTCTGTCTTCTCCTATCCCCCCGGATACTGATCCTCAGGCCTTCCTCCGCGAGAAGGCGATCTCCTGGGGAAATCAGGGCTATGGAAAGCCCAATCAGCAACAGTTACAGGTAATGACTCTTCACTTCCAGATGAAACGCTGGACGGGCTACCCCGCGGGGGCACCCTGGTTCGATGACTGGAGAAGTGGATATATTGATCCTGTACAACAACAACTGGAAGAAACCTGTAACGGGATACCCAGAGGAAACGACCGCTTCTCGGGTAACTATATGTATTATTATGTAGTGTTCAATACCGATGCAGCACTCGAAATGGTTGATCAGATGGCCGCTGCTGCTCCGGTCAAGTTCCTGCTCGATGTGCATATCGGCCGAAGGGAAAAACAGGTACAGATACCTATTGACCCGAATGTGCCCGAATACCTCCGGACGCTGTTC
>JBEGNB010000123.1:0-3726 GCA_041182785.1 Bacteroidota bacterium | reverse complement strand
GTATAATTCGGTATCTGTTTACATATTCTGTGAAGGTAACTCCGTTTGTTTTCTTAAACCAGCGGCAAAATGCGGCCTCCGACAGGTTGACGCTGCCTGTCACTTCTGCCATTGAAAATGGCTCGCTGTAGTGCGTCGTCATGAACTCCTCGATACGTTTCATACGTGCCTGCCCGCGAAATTCCTGCTCACCAGTAATTTGCACCTGATTCAAAAACCTTGCTTCCGTGCTTTCAGCCAGCAGTTGCAGCGTATCAAGCAATTGTATCAGTTGCCTGAAGGGCGGCATTTCCGGTATCATTTTCAGCATTTCCCCCGCTTTTTTCAGCGTCTCACCGTGAAACGAGGCAGCGCCTGCGGCCTGATCCAGCAATTGTCTGATAGCGCTCATCTCGGGTCTCGTCATAAAGTCGGCACCCAGAAAATCCACCCTGAACTGTACAACTACCTTGGTATGTTCTCGCCGTGCACCATAATCGAAATTCAGGTGCGGTACGAAGGGGCCTATGAGCGCAAGATCACTGCCCTCATATCTTTCAAGATGCTCACCGATATGACGATTGCCATCAGTGCCTTCGATATAGACTATCTCATATTCCGGATGATAATGCCAAAGGAATACATCCTCCAGGTGCGGGGTGAGCAGCAGCCTGAACGAGCGGCTCGGATCGGGCGAGATGAATTCTCTGCGAAGGCGTGCCATCGGACATTAACCCAGTGAATCTGCAATTTTCCTGTCGTTCGACAACCTCGGCACTTTGTTCTGCCCTCCAAGTTTGCCCTGCGATTTCATATACTCGCGGAAGGCATTTCTCGGGAGCGCGGTCATTTTCAGCGGGCGGAGAATATTTCCGGTAATCAGGTCGTCATAATAGATGTTTTGCGCCCGCATGCGCGCATCCACGTCGAGTGCGAACGCCTGCATGTCTGCGGGGGGCGTGTCAAATTCGACCAGCCACTCGTGATAGGGCAGGCCACCCTCTGGCGGATTTACCTGTGGTGCTACAGTGAATTCCACGATACGTACACCAAGTGCATTGGCTACCGGCATAATGCTGTCTTCCACTTCCTTGCCGATTACGTGTTCGCCAAAGGCAGAGATGAAATGTTTGACACGGCCACTCACAATGATGCGGTACGGATTTTTGCTCACGAACTGAACAGTATCGCCTATGTTATAGCCCCAGAGCCCTGCATTGGTATTCAGTATGATGGCATAATTGACCCCAATTTCTACATCCTTCAGCCATATTCGCGTCGGATTGTCACTGAAAATTTCATCAGCCGGGATGAACTCGAAAAACATGCCGGCGTCTGCATTTAACAGGAGTCCCGGCTGACTGGAACCGGTAAAAGCATCCTGAAAAGCGATGAAACCCTCGGAAGCGGGATATGTTTCAACGGTATCTATTCTTTTGCCTACCAGTTCTTCGAGTTTTGCCCGATATGGTTCAAAATTGACACCCCCATAAACGAATACAGACAGGTTCGGGAAAACTTCCATAATGGTCTTCTTTCCGGTTCTTTCCAGCAGGCGCTCGTAATACATCTGTACCCAGGGCGGGATGCCCGAGATCAGGCGCATATCGGCGTTCACGGTTTCATCAACAATCCGTTCGAGCTTTTCTTCCCAGTCTTCGATACAGTTGGTTCTCCAGGATGGGAGCTGATTGGTTCTGAGCCAGGCAGGTACCAGGTGATTGGAAATTCCGCTCAGCCTTCCGGTCGGTATGCCGCCTACTTCGTCGAGTTCGGGACTACCAGACAGGAAGATCATTTTCCCGTCGAGCCACCGGCCGTTTCCTGTACGCGCGAAGTAGTTGAAAGCAGCATTCCGGGCAGTACCAAAGTGCGGAGGGGTGCTTTCCACGCTCATCGGAATATACTTCACTCCCGAGGTAGTACCGCTAGTTTTGGCGAAATAGGCGGGTTTGCCGGGCCAGAGTACATCCTTTTCTCCGTTTTTGATACGTTCCACGTAGTGTTTCAGTTCCTCATAGTCGCGTACGGGAACCGATTTTTTGAAATCTTCGTAGGATTTAATCGCTGAAAAAGCGTGGTCGCGCCCGAATGCCGTGCCGGAGGCATTTTTTACCAGCTGATACATGGTTTCTTCCTGACGTGCTACAGCATCGGCAGACCAGCGGTCAATACTGCGGGCTATATAGTTGGCGAAGGGGCGGATGATAGCGGAGCGAAAACCCATAGTTTTACAATTTAATGACTTGCAAAGGTACGGTCAGTTGTCGGAAGGCAACAGTTCGATGGTGGTTATTTCAACCTGCCGCATATCAGTCGTTCTGATTTTCAGATTCGTCTCCCTGACTGTCTCGATATAATCGGGTATTCCGGGATAATAGTAGTATTCAAACACATTGTGATCGATGATATCGAAAACAGCATTGTTCAACTCTTCCTCAAAGGAGGCAATGTCAAGACCGCTCCTTCTCAAAAATTCCAGGACGAGTAGTTTGGTGTCTTCACGATTCAGTTTCATGTCCTGAATCATGATACAAAACTCGTTTTCCGGATCGTATGAACCCTGATCAATGTAGAGACTAGCCTCGCCCCGAATGGGGTCGCCACCCAGCATATTGGTGAGTTTTTCCTCCCAGTATAGTGTGTCGCGCAGTGCGTACTGGCTTCCCAGTGGTGAATGAAAATACTGGAGTTCCTTGAAGAGTAGTTCCTCAATACCATGCCTTGAAGAGTAGATATCCCCGAATGGTTTCATTATTCTGGCAATTTCTCCCTTTTTATCGGGTTTGTCAGCCGATAAAAAATCAACGATGTCATTGATGAGTCCGGTCATCATGACTGAAATTTCCTCCCAGTTATCTACTCCCCGAAATTCTCCCAGTTCATTGGTGGTGTAAACGGCACGAGTAAATTCATATTTGGAAAAACTGTCGAGCAGGGCAGAAGGAATATTGTAACCCTGTTCCAGATTGGTTCGGTATGTCCACGCCAGCTTGTAACTGCTTTCTGTTGAGTCTAGTACTTCAAATCGGGCAATATACCCGATGGTGTCATTTTTCGTCAGCGAGCCGTTGTCCCACTTTTTTTTGATCTTTCTTACGGCAAAATCGTACGAATCGCCTTTTGACCAGTATGCAACGAACGGGATATATATCGTGTCTGTCTGGGATATTCCCCGGCAGGATAATGTCAGAAAGAGGAGTGCGAGTGCTAATTGTCTGTTCTTCATAGGATTATTTTGCTGCCATGAAGCCCTCTTCAATAGCTCTTTTGGCATCCAGTTCTCCAGCCTCCCGGGCGCCACCAATCAGTGTTACCTGCATACCTGCGTGCGTGAGCGGGGCATACAAGTCCTGAACCGGCAGCTGTCCGGCGCAAATTACAATATGGTCTGCCGGTATGAGCACGGCATCTCCCTTGATGGTGGCGTGCAGGCCTTCATCCGTTATTTTATCATACCGGACATCAGGCGTCATTTTCACACCCCGGTTTTTGAGTGTAATACGGTGAGCCCAGCCGGTGGTTTTACCCAGTTTGTCGCCCATCTTGCCCTTTGAGCGCTGGAGCAGCCACACTTGCCGGGGCGATTCATCCCGGCGCGGTGTGGTTATGCCGCCCCTGTTTCTGTAGGAGGGATCAATACCCCATTCTGCCATATAGTGTTCCAGCACATGCTCGTCTCCGGGTTCTGGCCGGGTGAGAAACATGGCCACATCGAATCCTATCCCTCCGGCACCGATAATGGCG